>CAYGZI010000256.1:0-7955 GCA_964354245.1 uncultured Planctomycetaceae bacterium | reverse complement strand
CTGCAGGACGTTGGTGTCCTGGTACTCGTCCACCAGCACGCGGTCGAACTGCTTGCGCACCGCGTCGCCGGCCGCGGGGTCCTCCAGCAGGGCGTGCCAGTAGAGCAAGAGATCGTCGTAGTCCAGGACGGACGCGGACTCCTTGCGGTCCACGTAGGCGTCGAAGAGCTGCTTCAGCTCTTCCTCCCACTCCTTGCACCACGGGAAGTGCAGGGCCAGGACCTCGGCCAGACTCTGCCGGGAGTTGACGCAGCGGCTGTAAACGTCCAGGCACGTCCTCTTCTTTGGGAAGCGGCGGTCGGTCTTGGCCAGCCCGAGCTCCGTGCGGATCACGTTGAGAAAATCCTCGGAGTCGGTGCGGTCGTGGATGGTGAACCCGGGGGCCAGGCCGATCGCCTTGGCGTAGCGCCTCAGGAGCCGCGTAGCAATAGCGTGGAAGGTCCCTCCCCAGACCCGCGTGCCGGCGGAGCGGAAGGCGGCGGGTGCGGATCGTGAGTCGTGCAGCTTGCGCAAGACGGCGTCTACGCGGCGGAGCATCTCGGCCGCGGCCCGCCGCGTGAAGGTCAAGAGCAGAATCCGCCCGGCATTGACGCCTTGGGAGATCAACCAGGCCACGCGGTGGACCAGGGTGGCGGTCTTTCCCGTGCCTGCCCCTGCCACGATCAGGAGCGGCCCTTCGCCGTGCTGAGCGGCCTGGCGCTGCTGGGGATTCAGGCCGGAGAGCACTTCGTCGATCACGGAGGAATGGGCCATGCTTTTCCCGTGCGGAGGACTACCCCAACGGGGTAAATCTATCCGATTGGGCAAGGTCTGTCGAGGCGAGGCAGGGGATGGTTGACGAGGCCCCGCCCGCCGGTTACACTAACACCCGAGACTTGCCTCCCCCGTACCCGCCGTTCCTCGACCTTCCGCACCGGAACACGCCCCGAGGAAGACCAGTGATGCGCAAAGAGTCCAGCGAAGGCATCGGCTATTCGGTGGTCGAGCTGCACGGGGTGCGGCACGTCTATGCGGCGGCCGTTCCCCGCGCCGGCGGCACGCTCCGCCAACAAGCCGAGGACGCCCTCCAGACCATCCGCGGGGTCATGGATGAGGAGGGGACGCGCGGCTCGATCGTCCAGCAGGCGGTCTTTCTCCACGACGCCGCCCGGCTCGACGAGTACCGCGAGATCATCCGCGAGTTCTACGGGGACGAGCTGCCCGCCACCACCTACGTCCCGCAGCGCCCCTGTCAAGGGAAGCTCCTGGCGATCGAGGCCCTCGGCGTGGGACGCGGGGCACCCTCTGGGTCCGGCGAAGTCCAGATCGAGCGGCTTTCCGAGCAGTTGGTGATCGCCCGGCACAACGGCATCGCCTTTATCCACGGGAGCCAGGTCGTTCCCGACACGCCGGCCGACGGCTGCTACGAGCGGTCGTCGAGCGCGTTTCAGAAGATGAACGCCCTCTTGGCCACGGCCGGCATCGGTTTCCACCAGGTGATCCGCACCTGGCTCTACCTGGGCGGCATCGTGGACCGGGAAGGGCCCACCCAGCGCTACAAAGAGCTTAACCGGGCCCGCACCGATTTCTACCAGAACATCCGCTTCGACGCCGCCCACGCGACGCCGGGGCCGCACGAGGCCGTCTATCCGGCCAGCACCGGCATCGGGGCCGACAACCGCGACATCCTCATGAGCTGCGTCGCCCTGGCCACCGACCGCAAGGACGTGAAGGTCGTCCCCCTGGAAAACCCCCGCCAAGTCTCGGCTTACTGCTATTCCAGCGACTATGGGCTGAAGAGCCCCAAGTTCTCCCGGGCCCTCGCGCTGACGGCGGGCACGTGCGGGACGATCTTCATCTCCGGCACGGCCAGCATCACCGACTCCGAGAGCCGCCATCAGGACGACGTCGAGGCCCAGACCGAGCAGACCCTCGACAACATCGAGGCCCTGATCGCCGAAGACAACCTCCGCCGTCACGGCCTGCCGGGACTCGGCGCGGCGATGGCCGACCTGGCCCTGGCCCGCGTCTACATCAAGCGCCAGGAGGACTACCCGAAGGCGCGGGCCGTATGCCGTCGCCGGCTGGGCGAGCTGCCCACGATCTACGCGGTGGCCGACGTCTGCCGGCCGGAACTCCTCGTGGAGATCGAGGGGATCGCCTTTTCCGGGGAATAGTCCCATAAAGCCGCGACCGTTGGTCGCGGTCTTCTTTCAACCGGGATACGGCGACGCCAACCGGAACCGCGGGTTCTCGCCCAAGTACCACTGGACCCGCTCCTCCCGGGCCAGGGCAACGCGCAGGGACGAAAAAGCCGCACGTATGGGCACTTGACGATCCGCCCGGCGTGTTGTAACATATTACAATGGTCCGGGGCGGTCAACCAAGGCCGGGACGCGCCGATGGTCGAGGTGATCTGGGACCTGGAAGACTGAGATATGGCGAAGCGGCTGCATCGGAAGATCGAGCGGACCCCGGAACACGAGCGCGAGATCGAGGCCATCCGCGAGCAGTTCCGCCGGGAGCGGCCAAGCCTGAAGAAGCTGCGGGAGTTGGGCGACGTGGAGGATGTCGTCACCCAAGGCGAGTACGTAAGCCTCTTGGCGATGCTCGCGGCATTGCGGAAACACCGTGAAGCGAAGGGGCTGAGCCTGGCCGACGTCGCCCATCGCTCTGGAATGGACCGCTCCGCCATCAGCCGGCTGGAGAACGGCGTCTATCTCAACCCGACGCTCGACACCATCTACCGCTACGCCGCGGCGATCGGCGCGGAGATCGCCTTCAGCGTCCGTGCTTCGATGAGCTGTCACGAAGCGGATAGCTGATTGCTGATAGCGGAAGGCCGATCCTACACCGGATACGCCGCCAACCGGAACCGCGGGTTCTCGTCCAAGTACCTCTGGACCCGCTCCTCGCGGGCCAACGCAATGGGGAGAAACTCCAGGGCCTCGCGGAGCCGCTCGTTGGGTTCGGCACAACTGAACCGCAGGAAGCCGTGCCCCGCCACACCATGCGGTCGTAAGGCTCGTCGCTGAAGACCGCCACGTCCCGCCCGCGGAAGCAGTGGCACACAGCCCTATTCCAGTTTGACCCCCACGTTGACCGTAACCTGAAACTGGTGGATCTTGCCGCCCGAGATGCTGCCGCGCTGTTCGACAACCTCGAACCAACTCAGGTTGTTTTCGGTTTGGGCGGCCTTGGCAATGGCGTTGGCGGCCGCGTCGCTGAAGGACTTGGTGGAGGTGCCGACCAGTTGGAGCTTCTTGAAAACGGTGTCTGCCATGGGAAGGACCAGGGGCTAGGGTTCAGGGGTCGTGGATTGGGAATGAGAAATGAGAAATGAGAAGTGTGAATTGGCGTGCGGCCCCGCGTCTTGCACTTTGCATTTCTCATTTCTCACTTCTCATTTCTCACTATCTCCCCCAATCCCTAATCCCCAATCCCTACTCCCCAGCCATTCTACCCGCCGGCGGCGACCGCGGAAGACCCCGCGGAATGCCGGCCGGTGGCGGTCGGCTGGGCCGAGTCGGCCGCCACCGCGGGCAACTCCAGCGTGAAGCACGCCCCTTGACCGGGCTTGCTCTGGACGATGATCCGGCCGCCATGCTCCTTGAGGATCTTCTCGCTCACCGGCAGTCCCAAGCCCGTCCCGCGGCTCTTCTTGGTCGAGACGAACGGGCTGAACAAGCTCTGCACCTGATCGGGCGGGATGCCCGGTCCGTTGTCCCGCACCACGACCCGCACGGCGGAGCCGTCGGAGGCGTACTCGGTCGATACCTCGACGCGGCCGTGCTCGGGGCTTTCGCCGGCGGCGTCGATGGCGTTGGTGACCACGTTGAGCACGGCTCGGTGAAGCGCCTCGGCGTCGAAGACCAGGGTGGGCATTTGCGGGGCCGGGCGCCACAGCAGCTCGACCTCCGCCTCGGCCGCGCAAGACTGCATCAGCTCCACGACGTCGCCGGCCACCCGGTTCATGTCGGCCGGGGCCAGGTCGGGCTCCCGCTCCTTGCTGAAGGTGAGCATGTCCATCACGAGATTGGAGATTTTGGCCTGATTTTTCTCGACGATGTTCCAGCCTTTGCGCACCAGGGGCTCGTCGTGCTCCGAGAGCCCCATCTCGATCAGGTAGCTGCCGCCGCGGATTCCTTGCAGGATGTTCTTGATGTGGTGCGAGATGCCGGCGATGGTCTGGCCGATCGCGCCCAGGCGCTCCGCCTGGACCATGGCCGAGTAGTAGCGGGTGTCCTCCACGGCCAATGCCGCCTGATGGGCAATGGCCACCATGAGCTTCAGGTGATCCTCGCTGAACTTGGCCGCCCGGCCTTGCCGGATCACCTCCTGCGGAGACATCGACGTATCGACGTAGATGATCCCGACCACCTCGTAGCGCCCTTGCATGGGCACGCAGATTGCCTCGCGGATCCCGAGCTGCACGATGCTGGCCGCGGGGTCCCACCGCTGGTCGTCCCGCGCGTCGGTGGTCAAGACGCCCTCGTTCTTCTCCAGCACGTAATCGAAGATCGTCTTGCTGATCGTGATCTTGTCGGCCGGCCGGGCCCCCTTGCGCGTGCGCCGGACCTTGGGGACCAGCTTTCTCGTCTCCTGATCCATCAGCATCAGGCACCCGCGGTCCGGGCCGACCGACTCGAATATCACGTCCATGATGCGGTGGAGCAACTGGTCGATGTCCAGCGTGTGGCTGACGGCCAGGGCGGCACGGTACATGGCCTGAAAGTTGCTCCGCGCCACGGCCAGCCACGAGGTCCGCGGCAGCTCGGTCTGAAGGTCGAACAGCCGCGTCCCCTCCGCCTGCGTGACGGAATGGACGATGTGCGACTGGTCGTCCGGGGTGGGCCGTGAGGAAATGTCGATCTTCCCGGCGAGGTCCTCCTCCGGCTGCTCGGAGGGGCCGGTATAGAGCATCAGGGTGCCGCCAAGCTGAATGTGGTCGCCGCTGGAGAGCCGGTGCGACGCGGCCGCTTTGCCGTTGACGAACGATCCGTTGGAGCTGCTCAGGTCCGCCAGGACGTAGTCGTTCCCCTCGCGGCGCAGCTCGGCGTGCTGCCGGGAGACCTCCGTGTCGTGCAACTGGACGCCGTTGGACGGGTCCCGCCCCAGGCCGACCGTGGCCTCCTCCAACTCGAAACGGGTCCCCTGATCGTTGCCGCGAATCACAAACAGGGACGGCACGGCAGAAACTCCGAGAATCGGAGGGACTTGGCAAGGGATTAGGGATTGGGGATTAGGGATTGGGGAGCAAGAGCGGAGATCGCACTGTTCGTTTCACACCGCAACCCCAACCCAAAATCCCTAGCCCCTGATCCCCAATCCCCAATCCCTCGTTCCCTTCCCCTACGCGCTCCGCGCACTCACCTGCCCGGTCCAGCGGAGCAACTCCTCGATTCTACGGACTAGCGGCCCATAGTGATAGGGCTTGGAGATGAATTCCCCACCCGACGGCCTTCGATGGCGGTGGCAGAAACCACCCAAATAGATCAGCCGCGTCGGATGCGCCTCGCACTGCCCGGCAAACGGGCTGCACAACTCCTCCGGGGTCCCGTTTCCCGTGTCCAGGTCGAGGACGATCACGTCCGGGTGGTGGCGTCGGGCAATTTCCAGGCCGCGCTGGGCCCGGCTGGCCGCGTAGGTCCGCATTCCCCGCCGTTCCAGAGCGGTCTTGAGCACCTCCCGCGTCTCTTCGGAACGGTCCACGATCAGCACGCTGCGCTCGGAAGCCAAAATGCGGCCCTCCATGGCCCAGTAGGACAGGCATTCCTGCCTGTCACCGTAGGGCAGGCATCTTGCCTGCCATCCTCCAATGTTGGGGCAGCAGTGGCACTGCTGCCCCGCATCTGGTGCGGCAGCACGACTGCCGCGCCACCGCGAGCACCAACGCAATATCCGGTGTCCCGAACGGACAGGCTGGAAGCCTGTCCTACGCCGTAAGGGGCGGAAGGATAGCGTGAGCCGCTTTCTGTGTCAAAGCGAATTGACGCTTGACGGTGGCGATTGGGTGCGAAACAATCTAGGAGTGATCTCCGCGGCTTGTTCATTTTCTCTCAGCCGCGGAAGCCTGTACATCTTGCCCAGTCGTTCGAGTTCGCCCATCCATGAATCCCAACGGAAGACGACGGTTTTGGATTCTCTTTGCCTCGTGTCTCGCAGTCGTTCCGTGCGCGGCTGCCAGATCCGAAGACGCGCCCGCGGTCGAGAAACGGCTCGCCGACTGCGTCCGGGCTCTCGCCTCCGACGAAATGGAGGGACGCGGCGCGGGCACCAAAGGACTCGATCGGGCGGCCGAGTTCATCGCCGCCCAGTTCTCCCAGTCGGGGCTGAAAAGCGATCTTCTGGCCGGCAGCCCCTACCAGAAGTTCAACGCCACAATGGCCGTGAAGCTGGGGCCCAACAACCGTCTCGCCCTGACCGGACCGTCCAAGGAGCCGGGCAAGCCGCAGCGGATCGAGTTGAAGCTGGGCGAGGACTACAACCCTCTGGCCATTGGCGGGACAGGGGCGTTCGACGTGCCTCTGGCACTGGCCGGCTACGGCATCACCGGCGGCGAGGAGCACTACGACGACTATGCCGGCCTCGACGCGGCGGGCAAGGCCGTGGTGGTCCTCCGCCACGAGCCGCAGCAAGGGGACCCCAAGAGCGTCTTCGGCGGCGCCGGTCCCTCCCAGCACGCCGCCTTCGTGCGCAAGGTCGCCAATGCGGCCGACCACAAGGCGGCCGCCGTGGTTTTCGTCAGCGATGGTTTCGACATCCAGAGAAGCGTCGCCGAGGCCCACAAGAGATGGCAGGATGCCCTCGACCGCTTGTCGCAAGAGCACGCCGCCCTGAAGAAAACTGAGAAGCCCTCGCTGGACCAGATCGAATCCCAACGGAAGAAGATCGACGATCTGGTGCGCCAGGTCACGTCGGCCGGCGACCGCATCCGCGCCTCGCAGGACCCGGTTCTGCCTTTCGACGGGGCCGGCCGCCACAACGCAGGACCCAATCTCCCCGTGGTCTATTGCCGCCGCTCGGTGGTCAGCCGCGTGGTCCAAGCGGCCGGCGGAACCGACTTGGCCGCGGTGGAGAAGCAGATCGACTCCGGCCCCTCGCCGCACAGCCGCGCCTTGGACGGCTGGCGCGCCGTCGGCCAGGTCGATCTGGAGCGGACGCAAGTGGAGTTGAAGAACGTCGTCGCAATCTGCGAGGGCCAAGGGCCCGCCGCCGACGAGACCATCGTCGTCGGGGCCCACTACGACCACCTCGGCTACGGGCGATCTGCGGCCCAGCCCCCGGACCCCAAGTCGATCCGCCCCGGGGCCGACGACAATGCCTCGGGCGTGGCGGTGATGATCGAGGTGGGCCGGTCGCTGGGCCAGCGCAAGGAGAAGCTCGGACGGCGGGTCGCGCTGGTCGCGTTTTCGGGCGAGGAGATTGGGCTCTTGGGCAGCCAGTTCTACGTCAACCAGGCTCCTTTCCCGGTCGAGAAGACCGTGGCCATGATCAACCTGGACATGGTCGGCCGCCTGCGGGACGAGAAGCTGACCATCGGCGGCTCCGGCTCGGCCACGGGTTTCAACGACCTCCTGGACGATCTGAATCGGCGCTACGGCTTCCAATTGACGAAGAGCCCGGCCGGCTTCGGCCCCAGCGACCAGTTGCCCTTCTACGGCCGGAAGGTCCCGGTGATGCACTTCTTCACCGGGCTTCACGGGGACTACCACAAGACCAGCGATCGGTGGGAAACGCTCAACCTGGCCGGGATGCGGCGGATCGCCGGGATGGTCACCGAGGTGGTCGTGGCATTGGCCAACGCCAAAGATCGGCCGAAGTACGTTGCCCCGGCGCCGCCGTTCCGCTCCCGGTTCCCCTTTTCCCGCGGCCTTGAGACGGAGCCCAGTCTGAACTGACGGGGTGGCGGGTGAAGAAGGTAGGTGGCAGGTGGTAGGTGGAATATGGGGAAGGGTGGGCGGCGGGTGACGAGG
>CAYGZI010000255.1:0-7987 GCA_964354245.1 uncultured Planctomycetaceae bacterium | reverse complement strand
CTTCGTCTTGACGACGGTAAGCCGTTGGCCGCCGGCTGCGGGGACCCGTTCGCTGGCCGGCGCCGGCTCATCGGCATTTCGGCAGGAAGAGAGGAGGAAGATCGCTACGAGCGCAAGAGAATTGCAAATTGAAAATTGAAAATTGAAAATTGAAAATTGAAATGTGCGTCGAGCGCTCGGCAATTTGCAGTTTGCAATTCTCAATTTGCAATTTGCAGTCTGCACTCCGCGATTCCTGCGGTTGGGGCAGCAGTTGTACTGCTGCCCCTCCTCTGCACGAACGGGGACGGCAGTGCAACTGCCGTCCCAACCTGGCTCGGCAGATCGTCCCGCGAGTCGTGCGCTCACGGCTTCTTCCCCGCCGGCGTCCAGTCGGGCTCTTTGTTGGCCTTGCCGTCGGTGGTCAGCACGACCCAGCGGTTCGTGGCCGCTGCATCGGCCACGCAGAGGTTCCACCCCTCGGCCACCACGCCCACCATCTCCGGGGCCGGGCCGAGCCGCTTGGCCTTCGGCCCCCGGCTGAAGGCAAGGTACTTCCCGTCCGGCGACCAATCCACGTGATACAGCTCCATGCGCTGGTCGCCCTTGCCAGCGGGCTTATCGCTCTTAACCGCGTCGCGCTGGTTGATGACCTTGGGCTCGGGCCCGCTGAAGTCGAGATCGCCCACGCGGAGAGTGTAGTCGTCCGCGCCCCAAGCGATCTTCTTCCCGTCGGGGCTCACGTCCGGCCGGCAGCCCGGGATGTGCAGATCGAACACCTTCTTCCCGTCGGCTTCGATGGCCAGGATCGCGTGGCTGTAGTCCATCCCCGCATGGACCGTGGCCACGTACCACTTGCCGTCCGGCGTGCAGCAGATGTTGTAGAGGTGATGGATCCCCGCGTTGGGATGCTGCTTGTGGGCGCCGGTGGCCGGATCGAAGCAATAGATCCCGCGTGTCGCAAAGTCGGTCAGCGTGAACTTGTCGGACTCTCCCTTCAGATAGACCACCGCCGTGCCCGCCGGGTCCCAGCAGGGCTCGCGGGCGTTGCCGGCCACGAGCGTGCGCCCGGAGCCGTCGAGGTTCATGGTCCAGACGTTCCGCACCTTCTTGCCGCCCTCATCGCCGTCGACGACGAAGGAGACCTTCTTGCCGTCGGGCGAGACGTGGGGATAGAGCTCGGTGATCTTGGGCGTCTTCGTAAGATTGACGGGCTGGCTGCCGTCGGCGTTGACCATCATCAGCTCGAAGTTGTCGTCCTGGTAACTTTCAAAGACGATCTTGAAAGGGAGTTGTTTGAGCTCCTCCCGAAGATCGGCGGCCGGGCTTTGCGCGGGAAGAGCTGGGCCGAGGGCCATCGCCCCGACGATCGCCCAGACGCTGCCGGCCCATCGTGACATTCGACAAAGACTCTCAGGTTGCATGGGTCGAGACTCCAGTTGTTGGGCAGGGTGCCTGCAATGCAGCGGCCGCTCGGGCGGCGACGCTGGCCGCCCGGCTGGTCCTGACTCATTATCCTATGGAGTGGCGCCGCCGGCAACGGACCGCCGCACCTTGCCCGGCACGGGCTCGGCGGCGACCGGATTCCTCAGCACGCCCACCCCTTCCAGGTCCACCTCGACCACGTCGCCGGGCTGGATCTGCGTGGTGGTCCCGGGCGTGCCGGTGTAGATCAGGTCGCCCGGCTCCAGGGTCACGTGCCGGCTGGCAAAGCTGACGATCTCCGCCACGCCGAAGATCAGGTCGCTGGTGCGCTGTTGCTGCTTCACCTGGCCGTTGACGCGGACCGTCAACAGGAGATTGCCGTAGTCGATTCCCGAGACGATCCACGGGCCGCACGGCCCAAACGTGTCGGACCCCTTGGCCCGCCACCACTGCACGTCGTTCTTCTGCCAGTCCCGCGCGCTGACGTCGTTGCCGCAGGTCACGCCGAGCACGTGCTTCATGGCCTCGCCCGGGGGCACATTCTTGGCGCGGCGGCCCATCACGATCACCAACTCCCCTTCGTGGTCCACCTTGGCGGTGCCGGGCGGGATGACGATGCTCTCGCCCTGGGCGATCAGGCACGACGGGACCTTGAAGAAGAGTTCCGGGTTCTTGGGGGCCGTCTTCTCGCCGAGGTGGCTCTTGTAGTTCCCCGCCAGCGCCAGCACTTTGCCCGGCCGGCTGGGCACGAGGAGCTTGACCTCGGCGAGCGCGTGGGTCTGCTCCGTGGGCTTCCAGCGGCCGAACAGGTTCCCCTCGATCTGCCGCACTCGGTCGCCCTCGACGATCCCGTAGGCCGTCGTTTTTCCCGCCTGAAAGCGGACGTACTTGGCCGCTTTCTTCTCGGCAGCAGTCGCCCGGGCATGAGCGACGGACATCCCGCCCAGCAAAGCCAAAACCGCAATCGCAAGCAGTTGACGGCGCTTCATGGCAACCTCCGATTGGCAAGAGCAACGACGGCTACGGCTTCTTCGACCCGGACGCATAGTCCAGGATATCCACGTAGGTGTACTTCCCGCCGTTCTCCTCCGCAAGCACGGCCAGGAAACTCTTCCCGCCGGGCTTGCGGCCCGTGCCGAACTCGACGGCGTGGATCGTAATCCCGCCCGCCATCTGCCGGATCCGGTCCAGATCGCTCCGCGAGAGCTTGGGGTCGTCGCCGTCGGTCAGGAAGAAGATCACGTCGGGGCGGAGCCGGATCGCCTCCTTCAGGGCGTCGTCGTGCCGGGTGTTGCCGTCCGCCACGATCGAGCGGATCCGCCGCGCGGCCCGCTCCTTGTTCTCCTCGGTGGCAAAGGCCAATCGCCCGCGCATGCCGCTGGGATTAAAGATCACCGGCTTCTCGTTGTAGAAGATGATCTCGAACTGGTGGACCGCGTCCAGCGCCTTGAGGCTCTCCAGCAGCTCCGCCTTGACCACCTTGAGGGCCTCGGCGCCCGAGCCGCCCATGCTCGCCGAGCGGTCGATCACGTAGGCAAACTTGTACCCCTCGCCGCTGAGCCCGAAGAGGGTCACTCGGGCCTTTCCCTCGGGGTCCGTATAGATCGAGGGACCCGACTCGCGGGTCGTCTTGAGTCCTTCGGTCGAGACTTGGGGCCTCTTCTTCGATGTGTCGTCTCCTACGGCCGCGTAGGCACCGATCCAGGCCAGTGCGAATAAGGTGGCCACGAGGCGCCGGGGCCACGGGGTGGGCCCGCGCCCTGGGCTTCCACAGGTCTGGGGCTTGCCGCGCCATGTCTCGGACGTGGGCCTGCCGGACATAGTGAATCTCCAAAACTTCTTTCAGCCAAAGGACTTGCGCCCGCTAGCTCGATTCTAGTCCCGGGCTGCGGCGAAGTCAACCATACAGAGGGGTGTACAACGCGCCGGAAGCCTTCGGCGGCAAGACGCGGCCTGCCTTCGCCCCACGGCAACGGGGGAATATAATCGGGGAAGACTACTACACCGATTGGAGCCCACCGCGTGCGGATCGTCAAATACCCTCATCCCGCCTTACGCCACATCTCTAAACCCCTCCTAAGAGTGGATAGCGGACTGAAGGCCATGGTCCGCCAGATGCTCGACCTCATGTATGCCCAGGAAGGGGTCGGACTGGCCGCCAATCAGGTCGAGCTCCCCTACCGGCTCATCGTGATGAACACCAAGTCCGACGCGGCGGCCAAGGAGGAGGAGCACGTCTTCATCAACCCGGAGATCACCGCTCGCAAAGGGCTGGAGGAAAAAGAGGAGGGCTGCCTGAGCCTCCCGCAGATCAACGCCCCCGTGAAGCGGTCGCAGAAGATCACGGTCAACGCCTACAATCTCGCCGGGCAGGAGATCACCTGGGAGCTGGACGGCACCTATGCCCGAGTGGTCCAGCACGAGTGCGATCACCTCGACGGGATCCTCTTCATCGACCGGCTCAGCCCGGCCAATTTCCTGGCGGTCAAGCAGGACCTCTTGGACCTGGAGGCCGAATTCGCGGGCGACCGGCGGCTCGGGCTGATTCCGGAGGATCAGCTCATCACGGCGCGGCTCAGCGAGTTGGAGTTGGCCAGGACGTAAGGACGTAGGCTGGGGCGCAGCCCCAGCGATTCCTTCCCTCCGGGCTGCTGGGGCTGACGCCCCAGCCTACCGACTGCGGTTCCACTCCAGAGGTTTCTTTCAGGTTGCCCGCAGCCGGCGGAGGATGTCCCAATAGGCCCCGCGGGCCCCGGCGGCGATGGCATCGACGAGGGCCTGGTTCTGGTTGTAGTTGTAATCGGCGTGAGGATCGCCGGCACTGGGGCATCGCTCCGCTCTGCCCCATCCACCCGACGTAGCCGCTGGTCCAGGCCCGGGATCGGCCGGCTCGAAGAATCGCCGGTCGCCCGCTATGAGGTCCCGGACCAGGCGGGCCGGCTCTTCGCCCAGGGCCGGCGACACGTAGAAGTTCGGCTTCAACAAGTCGATGGGTCCTTCGTAGCGGCGGTGGATGGCGGGGTCCTTCTCCAGCGGCCCTTGGGCGGCGAGCATTTCGACGATTGCCGTCCCTGGATAGAGCCGCACGCCCAGGGCGGCCCCGGCACAGTCCGGACCGATCCGCCGCACAAACTCGATCGTCTCCGCCAGGGTCTGCGGTGTTTCTCCGGGCCCGCCCAAGAGCAGGTCGATCATCACCGCGATGCCCTCTTGCCGGCAGCAGCGGACTACGTTGGCCAGATCGTCCTGGCGGTGCGGCTGGCAATAGGTGGCCAGCATGGCGGCGCTGGCCGAATCGCCGGTGAAGTTGATCCCCACGCACCCGGCCCGACGCATCCGGCCGGCCAGTTCAGCATCGAACGGCACCACGGCCAAGTAGGCATACCAGCGAACCCGCTCGCCCAACCGCCGGCGGATCAACTCGTCGCAGATTGCCGCAGCATGATGGCCGGGGATGTTGAATTCGCTGTCGCAGAGGTGGAGCACGTCCACACCCTGGGCCAAGAGCGACTCGATCTCGTCGGCTACTCCGGCCGGGTCGCGGAGTCGGGCTGCCGCCCCTTTGGCCAGCGGATCGGCGCAGTAGATGCACTGCCGGTTGCAGCCCCGCCGCGTCTCAACCCCGATCTGCCCGCCGCGGCGGAAGTAGGCGGCGTTGTCCACGGCGTCGCGAGCGGTCGGGATCGACAAGGTCTCGGGCCAGGCCGGCGGGTTTGACCGCAGCAGGCCATTTTCTTTCCAGATGAGGCCGGGCACGCGGTCGAACCGGCGCCGAGGGCCAGACATGCCCGCGCTGCGCGTGGGCACGGTACCCGGCATGGCACCCAGACCAAGTTCAGCCGCCAATGTGACGAGGGCCTCTTCGCCGTCGCCGCGGATGCCGAAATCGGCCCCAGTGAGATCCACAATCTCCGCGGCGAAGATCGAATAGCCGACGCCGCCCAGCACGATGGGGGCATCCGAACAGGCACGGATGCGGCGGATCGTCTCGCTCAGCTCGGGGACGAACCAGGAGTTGCCGGGCCAGAAGCAGTCGTCCACGTTGCGGAACGTGAGTCCCACCAGCTCCGGCTGCCCGCGTGCGAAGTAGCCGTCGATGGCAGCGGCCGGGTCCTCGGCCAGACAGAGGTCGAGCACTTCGACTTCCAGCCCGGCCCGCCGGGCCGCACCGGCCAGGTAGTCCAGCCCGACCGGCGCGATCGGGGGCAACATGCGGTTGGTGTTTATCAAGGTGAGCATATCCCACCCACGTTGACGGACCGTCGCAGACCAGTCAAGCCCCGCGTGCCCGATCTCTCGCGCCCCCGCGGCCCGCATCCGTCCCGCGAAAGTTGGATTGCGAAGGACCACCCGTTAGGGTAGAATGCCTGTACCGGGAACGTAGCCTCCCAACGGGGGAGCGGGGAATCGTTGTGGTCATGCGCCCTGCAACGCCGACCGTAGGAGAATCCAGTGGACCCTCGACCCACGGCCCTTGGCCTGACGCTCTGCGACCGGATCATCGTGGACCAGCTCACCGGGCAGCCGTCGCTGATCTGCATCTTCACGGGCCTGCAAGCCGATTATTTCCCGTCGCCACCCGCCCGATTCGCAGCGTATGCCGTGCTCACAGGAGGGGTTGGAAGCGGTATAATCACATTGAGAGCACTTCGACCGGGTACTGGAGAGCGAGTTTACCAGCAGGATGGACGAATCAGCTTCTTGGACCGGACCGATGTCGTCAGCGCGCCTTTCCGCATTGACAGAATCGTCTTTCCGAGCCCCGGCTTCTATCTTTTTCAAGTCTTGATCGACAATGAACTGATCGTCGGCGCTGAGCGGCGAATCCGCGTTTACCGGAGGAGCAATCTGCCATGAGTAGCGCAGAATCTGAATCGCCTCAGGGGGTCGGTACTGTCACCCAAGTCATGTCCGACCGAATGATTTGGTTTGATGAAACCGGAGACTTGACAGAGGGGCGGCTCCTAGGCCCTCAGCCCGGAGCGGAAGCCCCGCCTCTCACTGAAGAGGAGCGTGCGGAGTTGGAGGCGTGCATCGCCCAGACACGAGAACGGCCCGGTGCGGCGCTGAGAGAAGCCGTTTCCGAAATCGACAAGCTCCTTGCGGAACTCGGCGACGCCGGCGGGCCGATTGCCTCGATCCGGGACAGAATCTGCCGCGTTCGCAGTCTCCTCGCCCAAGGCTGACTTCTTCCGCAGATCGCGTAGTTCCGGGCACGGCACCCTTGCCAGGACCTAGGGAAAACGAAACCATGGACGGATGGGATATTGCCTTGCTGGCGGTCGGCGGTTTTGTGGCCGCGATGGCCCTGGTGCGGCTGATGACGCACCGGCGGAACCAGTTGATCAACCAGCTTCTTCTGGAAAGCCGGCACGAGCAAGAGCGCAAACCGGCCCCAAAACCCCTCAAAAAGGAAGAAGACGCCCGGCCGGGAAGTGCCCCCTGATCCGCCCTCCTGCTCTCCATGCCCAAACGCCTCTACATCGCCACCGTCGGCTGCCAGATGAACGTGCTGGATAGCGAGCTGGTCGCCGCCAGCCTGCTGGAGGCGGGGTACGAGCTGGTCACTAGCCCGCGGCGGGCCGACACGATCCTATTCAACACGTGCAGCGTGCGCCAGCACGCCGAGGACAAGATCTACAGCGCCCTGGGCCGCCTGAAGCACCTCAAGGAGCAGCGGCCCGGCACGGTCATCGGCGTGTTGGGCTGCATGGCCCAAAAGGACCGGGAAACGATCTTTAAGCGGGCACCGCACGTGGACCTCGTGGTCGGGCCCGGCCAGCTAGGCCAGTTGCCGCTGCTGTTGGAGCGCGTGGCCGCCGGCGCGGGGCCGCAGATCGAAGTCAGCCTGGACCGCAAGGCGGGCACGCGGCAAGCGGTCGAGTCGAGCTTCGTCCGCTTCGACCGCCCGCGGAACGTCGTGGCCCGTCCCGCCCGGCACCAGGCCATGGTGCGGATCGTGCTCGGCTGCGACAAGTTCTGCACCTACTGCATCGTGCCCAGCGTGCGCGGGCCGGAGCAGTGCCGCCCGCCCGACGAGATCGAGGCCGAGGTCCGCGGTCTGGCGGACCAGGGCTGCCTGGAAGTGACGCTCATCGGACAGACGGTCAATAGTTACCAAAGCCGCGCCGGCGGGCGCACGCTCCACCTGGCCGATCTTCTGGAGCGGCTCGGCAAGGTTGAGGGAATCCGCCGCCTGCGGTTCGTGACCAACCACCCGCGCTCGATGACGCCGGAGCTGCTTCAGGCGGTCCGCGATTTGCCCAAGGTCTGCCCGTATCTCCACGTTCCCGCCCAGAGCGGCTCCAACCGGGTCTTGCAGCGCATGAAGCGGGGCTATCCGGTGGAGCAATACCGCGAGATGCTCGGGCGGATCCGTGAAACCATCCCTCACGCCGCGGTCACGAGCGACTTCATCGTGGGCTTCTGCGGGGAGACGGAAGAGGATTTCCAGGAGACGGTCGCCCTGGTGCGCGACGGCCGGTTCAAGAACAGCTTCATCTTCAAGTACAGCCCGCGGCCGGGCACCAAGGCCGCCGAACTCTACGCCGACGACGTCCCCGAGGATGTCAAGCGGCGGCGG
>CAYGZI010000254.1:0-8001 GCA_964354245.1 uncultured Planctomycetaceae bacterium | reverse complement strand
GGGCCTCCAACGAACAAGGGTCGTGAACGACCCTGAACTTGTGTGTAACAACGAGCCCCCCGCGTGTAGGTCGGCGAAGCCGTAGCGGACCTCGTGGCGCACGGCGTTGTCGTTCTTGTTGCGCGACCAGGTGAGGATCAGGCGGTTCTCGCGCGGCACGTAAGTGGCCGCCAGGCTGTAGACTTGCTGGTCGTTCTCCGGGCGCGGCTCGCAATAGAAGGCGTACTCGCGGGCGAATCCCCGCGTGCCGTCGGCGTTGTGGGCGTTGAACTGGGCGTAGAGCAATCCGCGGCTAACCTCGAAGCGGACGCTCCGGCCCACGACGGCGTCGGCCGCGTCCAGGGCGACTTCGGCCGTGCCCTCGGGGCCGTATTGGTTGGGATAGGCCGCCCCCGCCTTGTTGACCGGTAGCGACGGGCCATTGAAATCCACCAGCGGCATCACCTCGCGGCCGGGCGCCGGCTCCGCAGCCGGCAGGCGCCACGCCGCGCCCGCCGCGGCACTCGCTGCCAGCGCGGCTAAGAACTCCCTGCGGTTGGGCATTCGACCCATAGGCGTCTCCTATCAAGTAGGCTGGGGCGCAGCCCCAGCAGCAGCCTGCGCCGCATTCTGAATCCCGCCCCGTGAGAAAGCAAGCCGCGCCCTGCGCCCCCTCAACCTGGGGCCGATTGACAACCGGCCCGGCGGGCGACAAGATAAGTGCTGGCGGGAAGTAGAACGGAATTGAATTCCGCGATGTAGGACGGAATTGAATTCCGTCCTGCAGAATCCCAGGAGGTCAAGAATGGGCGTGCCTCACGTTACTGTGACGGTGCGAAACCCGGGTGATCGGAACCGTTGCTGGGAAGGCCTCTTCTTGGTGGACACCGGCTCGACGGATTGCCTGGTTCCGGGCAAACACTTGCGGGAGATCGGACTGGAGCCGGAAGGGCAAAGGACCCATGAACTTGCCGACGGGACGGAGAAGAAGATGGACGCCGGCGTCGCGCTAGTCGAGTTCATGGGCGACTTCGTCGGGGCGACCGTGATCTTCGGCGCCGACGACGCGGAACCGATCCTCGGCCTGACGGCCCTGGAATCCGTGGGCATCGAAGTTGATCCGCGTACGCAGCAGCTCAAACGCCTGCCGGCGGTGCGGCTGAAATGATTGGTCGGCAAGGGTGAAAGGGAGACCAGCCCAACATCGGCCACTAATTGGAGGACTGGATCGTGAAGACTTCTGCTTCTCTTCTCGCTGCGATCGTTCTGGCGTTATTCGCCGGCTGCGGCGGATCTCCGCCTTCCGGTGAGGCTCCTCCCAACGATGAGAAGGTCAAGGCCACTTCGGCTCCGGCAGGCGGTGGTCCGGAGCTGCGGTTGGAACGCGCCAACCTGGACGCCGAGGAATTGGCACGCATCCTGGGCGTCGAAACGCACACATTCGCCTACTCCGGCGGCCGCGTCCGCTGTTGGCTGGAGATCGAAGAAAACGGTAAGTTCACCACTGAACCTCCGGATGGCGTGCAAGACCCAAACCGGGACAACCCGAAGGCAAAAGAAGGCAAAATCGTTCTGTGGTGGCGTCATGACGAGCGCGGCGGGGAATTGGCGCTGGAAATACATTCTGTCGCGACGGGCGGTTATAAAAAAGGGCTTCCTCCAGACGCCCTGTGGTGGGGCTGGGAACGCTCCGGTGGTACTGGCGAAATAATCGCCTCGCCGATCACGCCCGGCCCAGACGCCGAAGTGGTCCTTCTTCATCAGGCGTATGTGGAAAACGCGGCGACTGCGACGGACGCAAAGAATCCGCGAACAGCGTCTATTACGCTGAAGGCGAGATTCCCGAAGGAACAGGAACGTAAGACTCCGCTGCCCGGTCCAGCCAAGTAGTCAAGTCGGCTGGGGCTTCCGCCCCAGCCCACGCCGACGCATCGCCCGCAAGCACAGCCGAGGGCGGCTGTGCCACAGGAAATGGACACTACACGCTCTCCGGCACCACATAAGGCTTGCGGTACGGCCGCGTCAGCAGCTTGTTGGCCTCTTCGTCGCCGGGGAATCGCTCGGACTTGGGGTCGAAGGTGAGCGTGCGGCCCGTGCGATAGGCGATGTTGGCCAGGTGGCAGAGCGTTGAGGAGAGGTGGCCCTCCTCGATCTCGGCAAAAAGCTCGCCGGGCTTGCGGCTCCGCACCGCGGCGATCCAGTTCGCAAAATGGTCCGTGTCCATCATCGGGTTGCCCGGGACCGACGCGCTCGGGCCCGGCGTCCGCTTGGGGCCTAAGTAGACGTAGTAACTGCTGTAGTCCGGGATGATCATGTAGCCTTCGGTGCCGAAGAAGATCACCCCGACCACGTTCTGGTGATCCACAAACGGATACTCGATCCCCATGCCCGCCTCGGAGTTGGTGAGCCAGTTGCGGGTCTCGAACTGCACGAGCACGTCGCGCCCTTCGTAGCGGCAGGCGAAGACCTGGTTGCCGGGCGTGTCCTCGTCGTCCTTGTGGACGAAGTGGCCGCCCATGGATTGGGCCCGCTCGGGGTGGACGTTGATCCCAAGGCCCCAGCGGATGATGTCGAGCTGGTGGACGCCCTGGTCGCCGATCTCGCCGTTGCCGTAGTCCTTCAGAAACCGCCAGCGATAGACGGCCAGGCGGTTGTACGGGGCCTCGGGCGCAGGGCCGAGCCAGAGGTCCCAGTTCATGCCCTTGGGCACCGGCCCGATCTCGTTGCGGCCGCCGGCGCGGAGCTTGAAGGCGATTCCCCGGGCCATGTAGACGCGGCCGATGATGCCCTGCTTGAGCTTTTCGACGCCTTCGCGGATCTTGGGGCTGGAGCGGCATTGGGTGCCGTGCTGGACGATGCGGCCGTAGCGGCGGGTGGCCTCGACCATCTTGCGGCCCTCGAAGATATTGTGGCAGGCGGGCTTTTCGACGTAGACGTCTTTGCCGGCCTGGCAGGCCCAGATCGTCTCCAGGGCGTGCCAGTGGTTGGGCGTGGCCAGGGCCACGGCGTCGATGGACTTGTCCTCCAGGAGCTTCTTGATAAAGCCGAAGGCGGCGGGCCTCTTGCCGGAGCGCTTTTCCACGTCGGCCAGAGCGGCTTGGACGCGGTTATCGTCGCAGTCGCAGAGGGCGGCGATTTCCACGTTCTGGCGGGCCAAATCCAGGAGTGCCCCGCAGTGCGAGACGCGGCCTCGCCCGCCCAGACCCACCACGGCCACGCGGATGCGGCTGGCAGGGCTGGCCGGACTCTGGGCGACGGCGGGAGCTGAAAAGGCCGCGGCCCCGGCCAAGGCGGCCGAGGTCTTCAAGAACTTGCGGCGATGGGATGGGTGCATGGGGAGCCTCGCGTTCTGGGGCCGAGATCGGCGGTTGTCTGAGTGCGTACCTAGCCTAACCTGACCGCGCGGCGGTGGCAACCGTGGGAGGAAGGGACGGACGGTTTTCGCGGCAAGGGCGACACAAAAAGTTTGCCCTTGCCTCGCGTCGCGGCTATTCTGGTACGCGGGACCGTTGAGTCGAGAGTCGAGAGTCCAGAGTCGAGAGTACTGAGTACTGAGATGGGTTCATGACGCATTGCCGCATCCGTACAAGGAGATTTCAGCTATGACTGCCACGCTCCCGCGACGCTCGTTCCTTGCCCTCTTGACCGGCGGCGTGCTGGTGGCCGTGCTGCTTGCGGCCTGCCGCGCGCCGGCGGCCGACACGGCCGCCGGTCAGCTCCAATGGTACAAGGGCAGCACCCACGCCCACTCGCTTTGGAGCGACGGCGACGATTTCTCCGAGATGGCGGTCGATTGGTACAAGACCCACGGGTATCAATTCTTCGCTCTTTCGGACCACGACACCCTGATGCGCGGCCAGCGCTGGCGCGACGTTTTCGACAAGGAGAAACCCATCCCGCTGGCCGCGATCGAGAAGTGCCGCAAGCGGTTCGGCGACGCATGGGTCGAGACCCGCGGCGAAGGCGAGAAGCTCCAGGTCCGGCTGAAGACGCTCCGGGAGATTCGGGCGAAGCTGGAGGAGCCCGGCAAGTTCCTGCTCATCGAGAATGAGGAAATCTCCGCGAAGTGTGGGGAGAACCACGTTCACCTGAACGCGGTCAACCTGACTGAGGTGATCAAGCCGGAGAAGGCGGCCACCGTGGTCGATACGCTCCGGGCGAACCTGCAAGCGGTCGAGGAGCAGTCGCGGCGACTGGGGCGGCCGATCCTGGCCCACGTAAATCATCCCAACTGGGAGTGGTACGACATCTCGGCCGAGGAACTGGCTGAGGCCGTGGAGGCACGGTTCTTCGAGGTCTGCAACGCCTCGCCCACGATCAACCGCCTCGGCGATGCCCAGCACCCGAGCACCGACCGGCTGTGGGACATTGCCAACACGCTGCGGATCGCCAAAATGAAGCGTGCGCCGCTTTACGGCATCGCCGCGGACGACACGCACAACTACCACGCGCTGGGGCCCGAGCACGCCAATCCGGGGCGCGGCTGGATCATGGTCCGGGCCAAGGGGCTTTCGGCCGGGGCAATCCTGGAGGCGATGGATCGCGGGGATTTCTACGGCTCGACCGGAGTGGTCCTTCGCGACGTGTCCTACGACCGCAAGGGCGGCACGCTGAGCGTCGAGGTGGAGACGCAGCCGGGGGCCCAATACACGATCGAGTTCTTCGGCACCCTGGCCGGCTACGATCCGAAGACCGAACTGGTGCCGGTTGTCGACAAGAAGGGCAAGCCGCTCCCGCCCGTGCGCCGCTACTCCGCCGACGTGGGCAAGCTACTCCTCAGCGTCGAAGGCACGCGGGCGACCTACAAGCTGACGGGCAAGGAGCTTTACGTGCGTGCGGCCGTGCGCTCGAGTCTGCGCATGCCGAATCCGCCCAAGGGCGAGGGCCAGTTTCAGGAGGCGTGGTGCCAGCCGGTGGGCTGGGGAAGGGACTAGGGGCTAGGGGGTGGGGGGCCAAAGTGAGAAATGAGAAGTGAGAAATGCAAAGTGGAAAGTGTTGGCTCCATTTAGCATTTTGCACTTTGCACTGTTCACTTTTCACTATGCCCCAATCCCTAATCCCTAGTCGCCAGTTCCCAGCCCCTAGCTCCTCAATCCACCGTCTGCTTCCAGCTTCCCGACTGGGGGATCATCTTGACCGCCGTGGTGTAGCCTTGCGGCGGGAAGGCGAAGAGACTGGGATTGTAGACGACCTGGCTGTCCTCGCAGGCCACCGCGTCCGTGGACAACGTGGACTCGCAAAGCAGAAGCCCGCGGACGAGCGCCGTCTGCTTCAGCTCCACCTTGCCGGTCACGTGGACCAGCCCTTGGATCTCGCTGGGGTAGGTATCGAGGATATCCGCGTCGGACTCTCCGTCGTACGGCGTCTCGGGCGGATTGAAGTTGACGAGGGTGAGCAATTCCGACAGAGGGGTCAGCAGGCTGCTGTACTGGAAAACGACGTCGCCATCGACGATCAAAGCCGGATAGTCGCTGCGCACGGGCTGCAGGAGGACCTGGTTGTCCACGGTCACCGTGTTGCCGTTGCCGATCACGACCAAGGTCCCGTAGATCCGCATGTGCCGGATGGTCAAGTTCTGGTTGGCCCGGATCACGTAGACCCCGTCCGCGTTGGTCGCTCCCCAAGGATTCCGGGCGGGACTCAGCACCAGCTTCTCGATAGTGTTTCCCGGGGCGATGAGCGTTCCCAGATTGGCGTAGAGGTCCACGACGCTGCGGTCGGGAAACGCCTTGGAGGGGGCGCCCAGGGTCAGCGTCCCGGAAACGACGCCGATCTGGGAGGCCGACCCCGCCTCGACGCTCGCGGCGATCGTGCCCTCGTTTCTCAAGCTGCCGTTGGTGGAGACGGTCGCCGTGTTGGTGGCGAGCTGCCTTCCTAGTTTGATGTGAAGTTGCCCTCCGGCGTGGAGCGCGTATTTCAGGGCCGGGAGCGGGTCCGGTTTGGCCGAGAGCGTGACTTCGATCATCTGGCGGGCCTGGCCCTTGATGCCGGTCGCCTTGAAGATCACGGGATCGTGGGGCCGGTTGGCCAGGTTTCCGTCGACGGGGTCGTTGACCTCCAAGGAGCAGGTGCCGGAGCCAATGGCCTGCTGGGAGATCCACACGCCGCAAGTCCGGTTGGTCCGCCAGTTTGGATCCTTGCCGATCGCCAGCCGTCCCAGCTCGATCGCCGCGAGGGCGTATTGCCGGGCCTCGGCGGCGTCGGACAGCGCGTTGGCGGTACGCGCCTGGGCCCGGATCGCCAGGAGCGCTCCGAGCCCCATCGTGGCCACGATCAGGGATACCGCCAGCACGACCAGATACGCGCTCCCGCGGCGGCGGACGAGGGGCGAGGGGCGAGGGGCGAGGGGCGAGTGAGAAGTGAGAAGTGAGAAGTGAGAAATGAGAAGTGCAAAGTGAGAAGTGAAGAATGAGGGCCCGCCCGCCAATTTGCACTTTGCACTTCTCATTTCTCACTTCTCACTGATTTCTTGCTTCACGGCGCGTCGGTGCGGATGGCCATGCGAGTGGCGACGACCGCCCCGTTGTGCGCGACGGTCACGGTGATCCGTTTGACGCCCAGGTCCGACAGAGAAGTCCGGCTCAAGTCCGTGGGATCGACATAGGCAACCTCGACGCTCCTGCGCCAGCCGGTCAGATCCGGCATCGCAGTGCCGTCGGCAGACTGAGGGGGGGATTCGCTCCAGTTGTGGAAGTCGTCCACGTCGTCGTAGTTCGCCTTGGACGTCGAGGATTCGCCGGCGTCCGGCCCGACGGCCGCCGAGCCGGCCTCCTTGTAGTCCTTGGCCAGGACCTCGGTCAGGAGGCCCTCGGCCAGGAACCGCGCGGTGATCCGCTCGGCCACTCTGTACTGGGTGAAGACCGATCCGCCTACGGTCCGCATGGCCGCCGCCAACACGACCCCGACCAGAAGCGCGGAGAGGGCCACCTCCAGGAGACCGACGCCGCGCCGGGGCGAAGCACGAAATCCGAAATCCGAAATCCGAGATAAACCGAAAGCTCCAAATACCAAGGCGACAGACTGCCGATTGGGCGTCTTGGGTTGTCGCTTTCGGACATTGCGGTTTGTTTCGGATTTCGGATTTCGGATTTCGGATTTCTTGTTCATGGGCCGGAGACCTCGGGTTGGTTGACCACGCGGATCGAGGTTTGGAGGCGGTTTGCCCCGTCGCTGCCGCTGCGGAGCGTGGTTTGCACCCCGGTCAGCAGGTAGCGGCACTGGATCGCGTTGGGCGTGCTCACCTTGCCGTAGACGTAGAAGAGCATCTGCTGGGAGTCCGGCGATCTCCAATGGTCGCCTGAGTCGGTGGAGTAGACGTACCGGCAGTTCGGCGCGTAGGCCCAGGACGGCCGGATGCGGACTTCGCAGGCATCGGGATCGACCAATCCTTTGATGACCAAGCACAGCCCCGAGCCAGGCGACAGATTGGTCATACTGCCGAAGGCGACCTCCTTCCACTGGTAGCCGGAGGTGAGCGTGCTTTCCATCACCGAGGCTTCGGCCAGCACGCTGTCGGCGGGCAAGACGCCCACGGCAGGCCGCAACTGGACTTTGATTTCCTCGGTGGGCAGGCCGGCGATGCGGGCGTTAAACCGCACGCGGGTTACGCGCCAACCGGTGACCTGGGACGGGAGCGACGGCCGGAAATACTCGCCGCAGAAGTTCTTACGGTCCACTTTCAGGCTACTCAGATAGGTGCTCCGGTCGTAACTCGCCAACAGGATTTCATCCCCCTCGCCGTAGCTGGAGGGAAGCAGCTCGCTCCGCTTCAGGTAGTCGAGGCGGAACTCCTGGACGCCGTCCAGCAGGGTCGCCTCCGTGCCGCCGTTGACCTGCCGCACCAGCGGGGCCCCGGGAGTGCCGGACCAATAGTAGCGGATCATCTCGGACGAGCCGTCGCCGTTGCGGTCCTCAACCATGAACGAGAGTTCCGCGGGCGAGGCGGTGAAGATCGAGGTGGCGTAAGCGAGGTCTCCGGCCAAGCGATCCATCGCCCCCGCGGCAGAGACCACCGCCGAGGTC
>CAYGZI010000253.1:0-8033 GCA_964354245.1 uncultured Planctomycetaceae bacterium | reverse complement strand
GGCCTTGGCGAATCGCTCGGGCGGCGCGTCGCCGAGCACGTCCACGGGATTGCCGTGCGACCAGAACGGGGGCAGGGCCTCGTTCAGCTTGGCCATGGTTTCGTCCGACAAGTGGGCCAGCTCGCCGGCCCGGTCGATCAAGGCGTCGGTGGTCATCACGCCGGGGCCGCCGGCATTGGTGAGGATGGCCAGCCGGTCGCCTTTGGGCGGCTGCTGCCGGGCCAATAGCTCGGCGCAGTCGAACATGTCTTCGATTTGGAAGATCCGCTCGATGCCGGCCCGCTGGAAGGCGGCCTCGTAGACGGCGTCCACGCCGGCCATGGCCCCGGTGTGGGATGCCGCGGCCTGCGCCGATTCGGCGTACCGCCCTGCCTTGTAGGCCACGATGGGCTTGGTCCGTGCGAACGCCCGGGCCGCGGACATAAACTCCCTCGCCTCGGTGATCGACTCGACGTACAGGATGATCGATTGGGTCTCGGTGGCGGAGCCCAAGTAGTCGATCAGGTCGGCCATGCCCACGTCGAGCATGTTGCCGACCGAAACGAAGTAGGAGAAACCGATCCCCTCCTCGATGGCCCAATCGAGGACCGACGTACACAGTGCTCCGGATTGAGAGATGAAACCGATGTGCCCCTTCCCGGGCGTGGCCGGGGCAAAGCTGGCGTTCAGGCGGATCGCCGGAACTATGATTCCCAGGCAGTTCGGGCCGAGGATCCGCATTCCGGCGAACTTCGCCTGTTCTTCGAGGATTTTCTGTTCGAGCTTCCGGCCTTCGTCGCCGATCTCGCGGAAGCCCGCGGAGATAATAACCAGACCGCGCGTGCCCGCCTCCCCCAGTTCGCGGACCAAGCCGGGAATGGTGACGGCGGGAGTGCAGATCACCGCCAGGTCCGGGGGGTGCGGGAGGCTGGGGATATCCTTGAACGCCTGGATCCCCTGCACCGATTCCCGTTTCGGATTGACCGGGTAGACCACTCCCCGAAAGCCGGAGCCGATCAGGTTGCGCAACACCGTGTAACCGACGCTGGCCGGGTTGTCGCTGGCCCCGATCACTGCCACGCGATGGGGGTCAAAAATTTTGTCCAGATTGAGGATGCTCACGGATCACTCCTGGCGCATGGCGGCAGCGGGGAGAAGGAAACACGGGGGTTGGGAGTCGGAGCCCATAAGTATAGTATCTCCACAAAAGCCGCGAAAGGATTAGCGGATGGGCTGTTGGGCCCATGTGCGCAAAATGGATGGGTAAACCGGACACTGAGGATTGCGATGTCTGCGGAAACTTACCCGCGCCTGACGGCCGGGCCCACCCAAGCGATCCATGACCCGGGAGGGTGGGCCGCACCGCCATCTCGCGGAGTCGCGGAGAGCAGCAGGACAGACCAACCGCTGACGGACGATCCGAGCCCCTTTCTTCCGCACATTCTCTGCGACTCCGCGACTCTGCGGTTTTCGTATTCAGTCCACCCCGTCTTCCATCTTCTGTCTCCTGTCTTCTTGCTCCTTCCTTCGTGTCTTAGTGCCTTTGTGGTTTGATCGCGTCCTCGACATGCGCGTCGTTGAACTGGAAGCCGGAAGCCAGCAGCCGCCGCGGCACCGCGAGGGCACTGGAAAGCAGCATCGCGTCGGCCATCTCGCCGAGCATGAGGCGCAGTGCAAAAGCCGGGACGGGAAAGATCGTCGGCCGGTGCAGCGCGCGGCCGAGCACTTTGGTGAACTCGCGGTTGGTCACCGGATTGGGTGATACAAGATTCACCGGGCCCCAGAGCGATTGGGTGGCAATAACGTGGCAGATCGCTTCCACCGCGTCGCCCAGTGAGATCCAGCTCATGTATTGCCGGCCGCTACCGAGTCGTCCGCCGACTCCGAAACGGAAAAGCGGCAGCATCCGGGCCAGCGCCCCGCCGTGCCGGGCCAGGACCACGCCCAGCCGCACGCAGACCACGCGAATCCCGGCCGCAGTGGCCGGCTCCGTGGCCGCCTCCCATTGGCGGCACACCTCAGCGAGAAATCCCGAGCCGCCCGCGCTGGTCTCGTCGAGTTCCTCATCGCCCCGATTTCCGTAATAGCCGACGGCCGAGGCCGAAACGATGACCTTGGGCGGCCGAGCCGTCTCGGCCAGCGCGCGGCACAAGAGCCCGGTCCCCTGCACGCGGCTATCGCGGATGCGGGCCTTCTTCTCGGCGGTCCAACGCCCTTGGGCGATGTTCTCGCCGGCCAGGTGGACCACGGCGTCGAAACCGTCGACCGACGCCGTATTCAACTCACCGGCCGCGGGGTCCCAGCGGATGCAGTTGTCAGTTGGCAGTTGCCGGTTGTCGGTTGCGTTGGGTCGCTGTCCTCGTGTGAGAACTGACAACTGACAACCGACAACTGACAACTGTTCGACCAGTGCGGACCCCACCAGTCCGCTTGCCCCGCTGATGAGCACTCTCATCGCCGCGCGTTTTTCTCGTAGAACTCCAACATGAAATCCCTGAGGGTCTTGACGCCTTCCTCGGGCATGGCGTTGTAGATCGAGGCCCGGCAGCCGCCCACGGAGCGGTGCCCCTTCAGCTCGACCAGTCCGCGATCCTTGGCCCCTTTGAAGAATTGTTCCTCCAGCGCGGCGTCGGGCAGACGGAAGGTGACGTTCATGATCGAGCGGCTGGAGGGCTCTGCATGGCCGCTGTAGAACCCGCCGCAGCGGCCGATCGCGTCGTAGAGCATGGCCGCCTTGCGGCGGTTGATCTCGTGCATCTTGGCGAGGCCCCCGACGGCGTTAAGCAGCCAGTCCGTGACGAGCTTGACCATGTAGACCGCGAAGCACGGCGGGGTGTTCAAAAGCGACTTGCCCTCGGCCAGCACCTTGTAGTTGACCAGCGACGGCAGGTCCTTGGGCGACCGCTCGACCAGGTCGTCGCGGATGACGACGATCGTGACCCCCGCGGGCCCCGCATTCTTCTGGGCGCACGCGTAGAGGACGCCGTACTTCGCGACGGGGACCGGCCGGCAGAGGAAATCGCTCGACGAGTCGCAGACCAGCGGGACGCTCCCGATGTCCGGCTCCGTCGGGTACTGGATGCCTTGGATCGTCTCGTTGGAGGTGATATGGACGTAGGCGGCGTTGGGGTCGAGCTTGAGGTCGCTCTGCCCCGGCATCCGCTTGAAGTTCTCCGCCTTGCCGTCCCAGGCAGCGCGGACCGGGCCTTGGGTGGCCGCCTCTTCCATGGCCTTCTTGCCCCAGGAGCCGCTCACCAGGTAATCGGCCGACTTGCCGCTGCCGCGCAAGTAGTTCATCGCCACCATTGCAAACTGGAGCAAGGCCCCGCCCTGGAGGAACAGGACGCGGTAATTCGACGGGATGCCCAGCAGGCTGCGGAGATTGGCCTCGGCCTGCTCGATGATCGCGGCGAACGCCTTGGAGCGGTGGCTAATCTCCAGGATCGAGATGCCGGTCCCGGGCAATGCCAGCAGGTCGCGCTGGGCCTCTTCCAACGCGGGAAGGGGCAACATCGCCGGGCCGGGTGAGAAGTTGTACAGTCGCTTTTCCATAGTCCTTATCCTTGCGTCTTGCCGGAAACCTCGGCCAATTCTACGTTGCGGAAAGTCTATCGCAAACCGCCGCTCGGAATAGCCCCCCGACAGAAGGCCACAACCGCCTATGGCCGGCGTACGGCGGCCCTGTTACGATACGCCCTGACGGGGGAGTGTGCCACTGCTTCGCCAGAAGCAGTGCGCTCGAAGACTTCCGAAGTCTTCAAGACTTCGGAAGTCTTGTTGCCGAAGCAGTGCCTCCGTTCGAGAGGTTTTCACTGCTTGCCTCGCGGCAAGCAGTGGCACACCAACCGTGAAGACAGGAGGAACGCACGTGAAATCGAGTTGTGTCTCCATGTTCGGCCCCGCGTGGGCGCTGTCTTGCCTTGTGACCGTCGCTTTCGGGCAGTCCCGCGAGGCTATGACCAGCGAAGCTCCCGTCCAGACGGATGTGTTCGTCAGCGGCGCCGAGGGCTATCACACCTACCGCATCCCCGCCATCGTGCTTAGCACGAAGGGGACGCTCCTGGCCTTCTGCGAGGGCCGCAAGACCAGCTCGTCCGACGCGGGCGACATCGACCTCGTGCTCCGCCGCAGCAGCGACGGCGGCAAGACCTGGGGGAAGATGCAGGTAGTCCACGAAGAGGGGGGCGCCGCGAAAATCACCATCGGCAATCCCTGCCCCGTCGTCGATCGGCCCAGCGGCACGATCTGGCTCCCCTTCTGCCGCAACAACGACCGCGTCTTCATCACCAAGAGCACCGACGACGGCCAGACTTGGGCCGCGCCAGTTGAACTAACCAACCAGGTGAAGAAGCCCGACTGGGACTGGTACGCCACCGGGCCCGGACACGGCATTCAGCTCCGCAGCGGCCGTCTCTTGATCCCCTGCGACCACAGGGTCCGCGGGGCCGGCAAGGGCGAGAAGACCGCCGGCCATTCGCACGTCTTCTACAGCGACGACCACGGCACGACCTGGAAGCTGGGCGGCGTGACCGACCCAGGAATGAACGAGTGCGAGGCCGTCGAGCTGGCCGATGGGTCGGTCCTCCTGAGCATGAGGCAATACTCGGGCCCGAAACTCCGCGCGTTTGCCACGAGCCGCGACGGCGGGCTCTCCTGGTCAAAGCCCGTCTTGAGCCCGCAAGTCCATTGTCCGGTCTGCCAGTCGAGCATCCAGCGGTTTTCGCTTCCTGCGGCCGGCGCGGGCGTCATCCTTTACTCGGGGCCGGGCGGGCCCGGGCGCACGAACATGACCGTCCGCCTGAGCCGCGACGAAGGCAAGACGTGGCCGGTCGCGAGAGTGATTCAGGCTGGCCCGGCGGCCTACTCCGATCTCGTCACCCTCCCGGACGGGTCGATCGGATGCCTCTACGAGCGGGGACAGAGGGGCTCCTATGAGAGGATCACGTTTGCCCGGTTCTCGCTCGGCTGGCTGGAAAGCAAATAGCCGTCAGCTATCAGAATGGTAGGGGGGACAAGCGCAGCGCAGTCCCACCACGAAAGTAGATGGTAGGTGGCATGTGGTAGGTGGGGGCCCCATATGCCACCTGCCACCCGCTTTCTTCTCACGGTGGGACTACGCTACGCTTGTCCCACCCTACAAATTGACAGCCTTCTTTGCGGAAATCGCGGGAAACCTTTTGACCTCGGCCCCCTCCGGGCGTCTTACATGTTGACGCCTCGGCCACAACGGGCGGTACCCCCCAGTGAAGGCATTGCTGGAAGAATACGTTCCACGGGTGTATCGGTTCGCGCTCCGTCTGACCAACAACCACCAGGATGCCGAAGACCTGACCCAAGAGACCTGTCTCCGGGACGTGGCCGCCGTGCGGGTGTGGCTGTTTACGATCGCCGCCAACCTGTGGCGGGATCGGCTCCGCCGGCACAAGCGGCGGCCCCGGGCGATAGAGACCCTTGACGATGACCAACGGGCCCCCACGCCGCCGCCGGAGCGGGGGCTGATTGCCCGGGAGGACCACGACCGGGTGGTCGAAGCCCTAGAGCGGCTTCCGCCGCGGCAGCGGGAGGTGCTTTACCTTCACGCGTGGGAGGAACTCTCGTTGGGGGAGATTGCCGAGGTGTTCGGCATCAGTGTGGATGCGGTCAAGTCGAGCCTGTCGTTGGCCCGCCGCCGGATGCGCGAGTGGCTCCGGACCGCAACCCATAGTGCTTCCGATTGTGCGAGTTCTACCGATGAACAAGCCCGAATGTGACCGCCTCGACGACTACCTGCTCGGCTGGCTCTCGGAGGAGCAGGCGGCGGCCTTTGAGAGTCACTTAGCCGTCTGCGCCGAGTGCCGCAGACATCGCCAGACGCAAGGCCGAATCGACCGGGCCGTGGAGACGGCGCGGACCCAGCCGGAGTCGGTCCCGCCGTTGCTCGTCGGACAGATCCACCGGCAAGTCCGGGCGGCGAGGGCATGGCGGCTCGTGCGCATCGCTTGCGGCTTAGCCGCTGCGGCCCTGCTCACGGTCTTGCCGGGCCGATCCTGGTTTGCCGGCCACCGCTGCGATTTGCAGCCGGACACGGAGCTGGTCGCGCACAGCGGACCACTTCCGCCGCCCGTCGCGGTGGCAGTCCAGCAGCCGCGCATCCGGTTACTGGATCCGAGCGCGGCCATCCTGGTTCCCATGCCGAGCAAGAATCCCGACGTGACGATTGTCTGGGTGTACCCGACGGTGAAGCCCGGGCAGTAAATGGCCAAGAGAACCCCGTTTCCCCTAGAAGGAGAAAAACGATGACTGCGAGAACCAACAATTCGTTGCGGGCGCGATGGTGCTTGGTGTTGATTGCCGCGGCGTGCGGCGGATGGGTTTGGACGGCTGCGGCTGCCGCGCAAGAGCCGAAGAAGTCGCCTCCAGCGGCTCCTTCGACCAAGGCCGCCCGGCCCCCTGTGACCCCACCGGCCGCGGCGGGGACAACCGAGCCGTGGGTCACGCCAGCGGCTCCTTCCACCGTGATTTTCCATCTCAAGCACGCGAAGGCCGAGGAGATGGCCAAGCTGCTTGCCGGCACGTTGGCGACCGAGAAGGCGCGCTTTAGCCTCGGGGTGGACTCCCGGACAAACTCCCTGGTGTTCCAGGGCCCGCCGGAGGCTGCGAAGCTCGTCGAGGCGATACTGATGAAGTTCGACAGGGCGGAAAGCCAGCCGGAACGCGCGATGCACGTTTTCCAGCTCAAGTTTGCGGAGGCCCAAGACGTGGCCAAAGTGCTCACCGGCACGTTGGAGGCGAAGAATGCACGCTGGAGCGTCGATAGCCGGAGGAACTGCATCGTGCTCTACGGCACGCAGGAGGCCGCCGATCTCGCCAAGAAGCTGATTGCGGAGCTGGATCGGCCCGCCGCACCCAGAGAACCCGAAGCGGAAACGCGCGTCTACCGGGTCAAGTACGCAGATCCCTCCACGGTTCTCGCGGTCCTCCAAACGATGCTGGCGGGGCACGGTGGAGTACGGGTGGCTTTGGACCCGAAGACCAATTCCGTGGTAATGGCAGCTCCACCGGAGCAGTTGAACACTGCGGCCCAGTTGATCGAGAGGCTCGATGTCCCCGACGCGGGCCGCGCGGGCGCCAAGTCGCGCATGCCCTGCCAGTTCCGGATCGTGTGGTTGGCGTCGGGCGTGGACCCCGCCGCCAATCCCGCCCCCACCGACGATCTGAAAGACGTCGTGGAAGAACTCTCGCGCATTGGGGTGGAAGGCGTGCGTCAGGTCGGACAGATGGTGGTCAACACCCTGACCGACGGCCAGTTCCAGGTCAGTTGTTCTCCGCTCTTCAACGGCGAGCCCGCTCAGTTGGGCGCCTCGGGGAAGTTCCTCGGGAAGGAGGAGCCCCTCCAATTGAGCCTGCAGCTTACTGCCACCCAGCTTGCGCCAGCCGCCCCTGGGCGCGCGGGCGGGCCAGGCTTCGCGGGGGCGGAGCGGCGCCTGGTGAATCTGGAGACCGTCATCGCGCCGCGGTTCGACTCGTCCTATATCGTCCTCGGGGTCGCTCCCGTGGGGAAAGTCACGTCGATCTTCGTGGTGCAAGCCACCGAGCGGTAGCCGCGGCGAAGGGTTCGGGGGTCAGGGTTCAGGGTTGGGGGTTCAGTAAGAAGAACGCTCTCTTGCTACGCAATACCTGAACCTCGCTCCCTGAACCCTGAACCCTACCCCCTGATTGACCATCTCTCCGGGCCGGGCTATACTCCGCAAGTCCTGGGTTCCCGGAGAGAAGCGACATGCCGGTTGGGGGGGAGATCGACGGCCGACTGGTCCGCACCGTCCGGGGCGACATCCGCCCCGAGGACGTCGGGTTCACCCATTGCCACGAGCACACGTTCATCCTCCCCGGCCCGAGTTGCCAGGTGAATCCTGAGCTTCTCCTGGACGACCTGGAGAAGACTGCCGCCGAGCTGGCCGACTTCTACGCCGCGGGCGGACGCACCGTGGTGGATGCCCAGCCCATCGGTCAAGAGCGATCGCCGCGCCTGCAGAAGCTCGCCTCGGAGCGGTCCGGCGTACACATCGTGGCCACCA
>CAYGZI010000252.1:0-8075 GCA_964354245.1 uncultured Planctomycetaceae bacterium | reverse complement strand
GCTGTTTGCAGGCGGGGTGGCGGGCATCGTTTATGCGGCGCAGTGCCACACGATCGACGTGTTTGAGGTCCAGGAGGAAGAGGTGCTCCTGCCGGCCGACTCGCCGTTCGGCCCCGGATCGCCGTTTGGGGGCTTCCCGCCTTATCCGGGCGGACCGCCCGGGATGCCGCCGTTTCCGGAGGGACCGCCGACGATCGAAGGCGTGCCTTCCCCGGAGGGTGCTCCTTTTGCCGGTCCCCCTTTATTCGGTCCGCCCTTGCCCTTCGAGGACCCCCTGGCCCGGAAGATCAAGGCCATCAAGACCACCGAGATCCTCCACGTTGAGTCCGAGCCCAAGGTGGTGCGCGAGGTCACGGTGGGGGGCGTGATCCTGGCCGACTCGGGCCGGATCGAGCGGACCTACATCGGCGATGAAGGACCTGCACTGTGTCCTACGTGAGTGAATTGACGGGGGGTCATGGTGTCCATGGCCAAGGCGAGGGATTAGGGATTGGGGATTAGGGATTAGGGATCTCACGTTGGGCCCGTCGGATTATCACGCCCGCAACGCACCACCCGCCACCCGCCACCCGCCACGCATCATCCGGAGACTTGCCCGGTGGCGCGCGTGGGTGCAGGCGGCGTTTCTCATGGTGTGGCTGGACCCCATGCTGGTCCGCATGCACTGGGTCTGCTCGCCGGTCTTCCACTGCTACTCCTGCCCGGTCGCGACCTTCGCCTGCCCGATCGGGGTGCTGGCCCAATTCAGCGCCCTGCACGTGGTTCCACTCTTAGCGATCGGCACGCTGCTGGCGGTCGGTGCGGTCTTCGGGAGCTTCGTGTGCGGCTGGGCCTGCCCGTTCGGTTTTCTCCAGGACCTTGCGGCCAAGGTCCCCACCCCCAAGCTCCGGCTGCCGTCGTGGATGGGGCTAACGCGCTATGCGGTCCTCTTGGGCCTGGTGCTGGCGATCCCCTATTTCTTCAACGAGAAGCACCCGCTCTTCTTCTGCCGCGTGTGTCCCGCGGGGGCGTTAGAGGGCGCGGTGCCGAACGTCGCCTACCAGTTGGCGACCCATGCACCTGCAATCGACTGGCCCAGCGTGGCAAAGATCGTAATACTCGCCGCGTTCCTCATCGCCATCTTCTTCACCTGGCGCCCGTGGTGTACGCTCTTCTGCCCGCTGGGGGCGATCTTCTCGCTGTGCAACCGCGTCTCGTTCCTGTTCGTGCGGTTTCGGGCGGACCGCTGCAACGACTGCGATCTGTGCCGCGACCTGTGCAAGCACCACGGCCCCTCGGAGCGGCGGGGCGGCGATTTGCGATGCATCCGCTGCCTGGACTGCGTGCGCTGCCGGGCCATCAGCCTCGGCACGGCCTTCGACCGCCCGGACGGGCCCGAGCTGGTCCAAATCGATCCGCCGGCGCCACCAGCATAAAGCCGCGACCGGTGGTCGCGGTCCCGTGCCGCGCGACGGATGATCGGGGCCCCATTCGGCGCGACCGCCGGTCGCGGCTTTATGAGTCAATGGCAGAGCGTCACGCCCGCGCGTGCTTCCAGAACTCGTCCCGCATGGCGAGGACGTTCTCCGGCGGCACGTCGTACTGGACGTTGTGGACCTGGGTGAAAACCAAGTGGGCATTCGGGCCGAATTCCGCGAGCCGCCGGCGCACGTCGGCCCGGACGACCTCCGGGTCGGGGACATTCAGGGCGTGCTGCGTGTCGCAGCCGCCGCCCCAGAAGGCGATGTCCTTGCCGTACTCGCGGACCAAGTCGGCCGGATTCATCCCCCGGGCACTGACCTGGACCGGATTCAGGGCGTCTACGCCCATCTCGATTAAGGAGGGAATGAACGCGGCCACGGCCCCGCACGAGTGCATGACGACCTTCTTGCCCGCCGCCTTCATACGGCCGACCGCCTCAGCAATGTAGGGGAAGATCATCTCCCGGTAGATTGCGGGCGAGATCATCGGCCCCTTCTGCGTGCCGAGGTCGTCGGTGAGGAACACGACGTCGAACCACGGGCCGAACTCGCGGAGGAACGTCTCGATCCTGGCGAGATAGACTTGGTGCAGCTTGGCCAGAAGGGCGTGGGCCAGGTCCTTGTTGGTCATCAGGTCCATGAGAAACTGCTCGTAGCCCCGCATCAGCATCCCGGCCTGGAGATAGTGCATGCGCCAGAGCGTGACCACGGCCCGGTCGGTCGCCTGGTATTGGCGTCGCGCCCGCTGGGCCAGCACGTCGAGCGGCTCGTCGTAGACGTAGGAGTAGTCCCATCGCTCGAAGAGCCGGTCGAAGCGGTCCAACTCGGCCGCTGAGGTAATGCCCGCCAGCGGAGCGCCGACCGGATCGTGGTAATAGGCGTCGGCCGCCCGCTTGGCGTAGATGGCCCCTTCGCGGTTGCGGACCAATGAAGAGCCGTCGGCGAGGTCTTCCACCCCGAACAGCTCGGGCACGATCAGCTCCACGCCGAAGGAAGTCTTCCAGGTCTTGGTCCGTTGCGAGCCGAACCAGAGGGCCTCTGCGTCCACACCCAGGGCGTCCATCGCGGCGGCATCCGTCTCGGCCACAAGCTGGATCAGGCAGCCGCAGCGGATCGGGCCGTCGGAAAGCCCCATCCGTGCCCGCAGCCTCTTGTAGGTGATTACGTGGACGCTGGAACAATCGGTTCCGCCGATCTCGAAGGGGATGCAATCGGCCTTCTGGCGATTGAGCGTCGCCAGGACGCGCTCGCGACCGGTCATAGGAGACTCCTTGGAGGGGCGGCACTTCTCAGTCCGGGGAAGAGCGGCGGAAGACGCTGCCGCCGCTCCTCCTCGTTTCCATAGCTATAAGGCCGTTTCCCCTTGGGGTCAAGGAGTCGTGGCGATCCGGTCTACTTGGCCTCGGTCTTTTCGACTCGCAGGCGCATCAGGAAGCAGCCCGCGCCTTTCGAGGTCAAACCGATTCCGCAGTCGCGGCCGGGCATCAGTGAGATCGCAGTCTGGAGTACATCCGTGGTGACGATCGGTTCGCCCACGTCCAGGCTAACGCCCTCCAGCGGCATCCGTTTTCCGACGAGACTGCTCGTGAGCGTGAGGTTCGGCAGGAGGATGGTCCCCGACTCCCCCTTCTCGACCCTCCCTGACAGGGATATTCCCGTCTTTGCTGCCAAGGACCTGAGCTCAAACAGGCCGTCTGGCCGCCCCGCGAAGTACTGAATCGGAGTCTCCGACCCCACGTACACCTGGAACGTCTCCGGCATGCGCACGGCGAGCCTTGGACTCGCAATGCGCTCGATGCGGCCGTGCGGGGGCGGCTGGTCTTTGCCGTCCCATTTCCAACCTTTCTCATCCGCCACAAACTTCACGCCGTCAATGGTCATCGTGAGGCCCTCGAAGACGAGTGTCGTCCCGGACGTGGCCTCCGCGTTTCCTTTCTTCGGCTTTCCCTGGGAAGTGCCCCAAGTGCCCCTGCCCGTGATCGTCATGGCGCCCGATACGTCGCCGCGCACGCGGTAGAGGTCAAATCGGACGGTGACGACGTCCGGGCCAGGGGGCAAGGCGCCGTTGGGCAGATCTGCCGCCGGGACTGGTACAGGATGGGCGAAGACGGTCGGGGCTTTGGCCTTCGGTTGCTCCCCTGTGGCAGGAGCCGGGCTTGACGGTCGGGCGTTGGGCCCCGGCGGTTCCGCGAAGGCCGGGATGCTGAGGGCCACTAGGCAAAGAGTGACAAGTGCCGTGTTCTTCATAGTCATGCTCCTTCCGTGAACTGTGTTGTGGCGGTTCGAGTCCTTCGTCCGTGAATCGACCTCGTCATGCTTTCACGTGCCGGCTCCTTTCATCGTTTGGGCGGCTACCCGCAGCTTCCCGGGCAAGAGCCAGTCGGAAGCGGACGTGAAGTCGAACGGGTTGGCCCCCGAGGGAGAGTGATAGACAACCTGCAAAACGACCGGTGGCGCTTCGACCGGGACGACGCCGGTGAAGCCTGCATCCGGCCCGGCAACTCCCCGCCCCGGCCGCGCGGCCAACCCTCCAACGAATCCGGCGAGCCCCATCAGCAGAGACATCGCCACGGCGGCCCCGAGGGGCACGCGCCGTCGGGGGCGCGTCCGCTCGAGGGCAGCCCCTTCAGGTCTCTGGGACAGGACCCGCCGGTCCAAGTCTTCGGACGGCGCCCGCAGTCGCAGTCGCTTGAGTCGGGCCTCGAAGTCCTTCATAGTCATCCCCCAGTCTGACGCGTAGTCTCTTGAGCCCCCGCTGATACCAGGCAGTGATCGTTCCCAGCGGAACGTCGCGGATTTCGGCGATCTCGCGGAACTTCAGGCCGGCGTACAGGTGCTGGACGATCGTCTCTCGTTCGTCCGCCGAGAGACTCAGCAGGGCGGCAGCCGCCCGACGCCGAAACTCCGCGTCGGCGGCCGTCTCGCAAGGCCCGGGCCGCGGGTCGAAGATGAACTCGTCGGCCAGCTCATCCGACACGCGTCTCCCTTGGAGTTGGTCGAGGGCGGCGTTCCGCACCGCTCGGAAGACGTAGGGCTTCAGGTCCCTCGGGCGCGCGTCCAGGCGAAACAGCCGGCAGAATGCCTCCTGGATCGCGTCTTCCGCCCGCTCGGGACACCGGGCGATCGCCAAGGCGCAGGTGAAAAGCTGCTGGCGACACTCGCGGTAGCATCGCTCCAAGGCGCCGTCGGTTGGCAGCACTGCGCGATCCTCCCAGGCGCTCCACGCCGTCCCGGCTCCGTCCATCCCTCATCCTCAACGACCGGCCGGACCTCCGTTTTCGTGCAAGGAAAACGGGACAGGTACAATTTTGGCAAGATGGGAAGGCTTGTTGTGCCAGAGATCAATCACCGCAATCTCGTAGACGCCCACTGTCGGCACGTTGAACTGAACGACGCCCGATTCCTCCAAGTGGAACGGCAGCACGATGTCGGCCTCGTGCTCCGGGCTCGCCAGACGCACCCCCTTCGCGCGGGCCCCGCGCGGCAGACGCACGGCGACCGCGATGTCGCGGGCCGGGCTGTCGCTACGGTAATTCACCAGATTGACCAACCGGCGGTTCGGCTGCTCGGTCAATTCGGCGCAGAGGCCCGCGGGGGCATTGCCCCCGCCTAACGCAGAAATCCGCAAAGAGCACGTCGGTCCCCCGCACGCCTGATGAGTCACCTCCCGCCAGTCCCCCTTCTCATTGACGCGAAGTACCGCGCCGGCCGGCAGGTCGTCCAGCGCCGGCTTCGGCCGGGGGATCATCCACTGGTCGTGGGTCGCAAGCGGCCCAATCACGCAGAGCTTCCCGCCCGAGGCGACATAGCGGCGGATCTGCTCGACTTGGCGATCTCCCAGGGCAACGCAACCCGCAAGCACGAGGACCTGGTATCGCTTCAAATCGGCGAGTTGATGGTCGTAGATGATCTGAAAGCATGACCGGTTCTCGATCAGCAGGTCTTCCACCCGCGCGGTCAGCCCGGAGCACTTCGGGCCGCCGAAGACCTGAGACGGAAAGCTGCGCAGGACCGCCACGTCGGGCACGACCTCCGCCCCGCGGAACAAGTCGCGCCGCTTGTGAAAAAAACGGACGTACGGCTCCAGGAGCGGCGAGACCGGGTCGCTTGAGCCGGGCATGGCCACGATCTTGCCGTATTCGAACCAGCAGAGGCAGCCCAGGCAGTCGAGGTTGAAGGCCATGGACTCGGCCATTTCGAGCGGGGTGAGCGTGTAGTCGAAGGTCATGTTGCCCATGGCCCGGCCGGCCTTGTAGTTGTGGATACGCGAAATCAGCTTGCCGTCACGGTAGCCGACCCGGCCGCTTTCCACCCAATACGCATCGCCGCCCGGCAAGATACGCCCGTGATCGACCGGGGGATGAATCGCCGCGCCCACGCCGCCGGGATTGCACTCGACCAGCACGTCCGGGCGCAGCGATCGGGCGTATTGGCCCATCGCGCGGTACGAGTCGGCCAACGACTGCGAGCAGAAATCCTGCCACGCCCGGCGCAGTAGCTCCGGCGCGTCGGCCCCCGGCGGCCGGGCCTTGCTCACGTCGTTCTGGCTCACGCCCATCGCCGCAAGATGCTGCTTCGTGAACGTCAGGAGGAGATAGCGCTGGAATTGGTCGATGGAGAACGGATCGTACCCGGGGCCGACCACGTAGTTGTCAAAATGTACCAGGTCGGTCTTGATGTCGCTGACGGCGAAAGCCACGACCTGGCGGTAGAATGCCTGGGCGTCGGGATGATTGCGGTTCCAGTAATAGCGGTAGCCCGCCGTGCGCCCGTAGGTGAGCGGCTTGCCGGCGGCGTCCAGCACGACCCAGTCCTTGGCCTGCGGCACTTCCTTGAAGAACGGCTCCCAGAGCAGTGCGCCGCTGTAGTTGTACACCCCGACCCGCAGGCCGGCGTCGTGGCACAGCCTGGAAAACGCCACGGCATCGGCCATGCTCTGGCGCTCGGCCTCCAGGCCCGCCCCTTTGTAGCAGTGCATCATCACGAAGTTGACGCCCAGGGCCTTTAGCCGCGCGACCATCTCGGGGCTGTGCTCGCGCTGCCAGCCGGCGAGCTGCTCGGGCGTGGGCGTGTAGTCCTTACCGTCGCGGCGCACGCGGAACGTGAGCGGCTCCCAGCTCCCGGCCATCACGATTCCGTCCCGGCGAAGCCATTCCGGGCGCTTTTCCGCGGGCAGCGTGAGCGGCTCCGCGCGAAGCAGGCCGGTGAGATTCAGGCACGCAAAGAGGACCAGGATGCGCAAGAGCACCATCGACCGCACCTCCGAAATCCGGTGGAAGCAGCCGCCGACCGCCCGGCCGGACAGTCTTCCGCTGCGCAGCCTGATTGTGAGCGACCGACCGCCACACGTCAACTGCCCGGGGCGGACCCGTAGCACAGGCATCCTGCCTGTGTTGCCTGGGCTTGCGCGTTGCACCTGCACAGGCTGGAAGCCTGTGCTACTGCGCGCACTACAGGGTCCTTACGGTTTGCGCGGCTTGAGGTGCTTGTCGAAGAACTCGGCTACCTGCTTGTTCACCTTCGTCTGGAATCCCGGGCCGCCGTGGCCCGCGCCCGGAACGCGGATGAACGTGCTCTCGACGCCCGCCTTCTTGAGGGCCTCGTCGAGCAATTGGCTCTGGCCGATCGGCACGGTGCGGTCCTCCTCGCCGTGTACGATCAGGAACGGCGGGTCATCCCGGCTGACGTAGGTGATCGGATTGGCCCGGGCGGCCTTTTCTTTATTCTCTTGTGGCGGCCCGCCGATGAGCTGTGCCTCCGGGGCCTTGGGGTCAGTCTGCCGGCCGGGGATCTGGAGGAAATCGGTCGGGCCGAAGAAGTCCACGACGCATTGCACGCGGCTCGACTGGTCGAGGTTGCCGCCCTTGCCCTCCAACTCCTTCACGTCGCCGGAGGCGCCGAGCAAAGCCACCAGGTGCCCGCCGGCCGAAGCGCCCCAAACGCCGATGCGGTCCGGATCGAGGTGGTAATCCTTGGCGTGGGCCCGCAGCCAGCGGATCGCCGCCTTGCAGTCTTCGATCTGGGCCGGAAAGACGGCGTGCTGGCTCAGGCGGTAGTTGATGCTGGCCACGGCATAGCCCTGCTGGACGAAGGGGCTGGCCGGGCAGCCCTCCTTGCTGCCGGCGCGCCAGGCCCCGCCGTGGATCCAGACGATGACCGGGCGCGGGCTGTCGTCTTTGGCGATCAAGTACAGGTCGAGCTTATTCCGCTCGTGCCCGCCGGCGACGTACTCCAGGTTCCGCTCGACCCGGATCACGGCGGGCAGTCCCGACTTGCCCTCGGGGCGGAGCTTCTTGAAGTCGGGCGCTTTCTTGCGGTCGGGCCGCGTCGGGGCGGCGCCGGGCTGCCCCCAGGCAAGACCATGAACGGCCAGACTCACAACCACCACCAGGGCCACAAAGCCAAACCGTTGTCGTCGCATGTTGAGCCTCCTTCGCACCGGAAAACGGGACGGGTACGATTCCGACTGTACCTGGTCTGGCCTCCGGAGTCCAGGGACGCTTGACGTTGCATTTCCCGTTTGTGATACTTCCGGGTAGGGAAAACCGGTTACGGGGTTAGCTCGACGTCAGACTGAACAGCGCCGGCATGGATCCGATTAACACTTATGACGGT
>CAYGZI010000251.1:0-8078 GCA_964354245.1 uncultured Planctomycetaceae bacterium | reverse complement strand
CCGACAAACCAGATCGTCCAACGCCGTTGTCCGTTCATGGCTGGCCTCCTTGAACAAGAAGTGCGACTGTCGGCACGCGCTGGGGCACGCTGCGCTTTGCCCCAGGCACCGTTCGGAGAACAAAATCGGCGGTTCCACTCTCACCATAGTATGGCCGGGCCGTATGGGATTGGCAATCCGTGGCACTGCCGCCGCCGGCTGTGGTAGACTGAGGCACCGCCGGGCCGACACGGCCCGGCTCTGAACCCTGAACCTTGACCCCTTACCGGGCCGACACGGCCCGGCTCTGACCCCCGACCCCTGAACCCTGAACCCTCCCAATGAACTCCCTGGAGCGAGTCATTGCCGCCCTGGAGCGGCGCGTGCCGGATCGAGTGCCGTATTTCGAGTGCGTCATCGACCATCGCGTGATGCAAGCACTTCTGCCCGGCTGCGACTACTTCCAGTTTGGCGATTGGATCGAAATCGACAACGCCGGCCTCAATCGCAGCTCGTGGAGCCGCGAGAATGTCGAGTATGTCGATAAGGCCCGGGGCCTGTTTCGCGACAAGTGGGGCGTGATCCGGGCCTTCGGGCCCGAAAGCACTCCCGCCCCCATCGAAGGTCCGATCAAGCGGCCCGAGGACCTCAAGACCTATCGCCCGCCCAACCCCGAGGCCGACGACGTGCTGGCCGGCATCCCCGAGGTGGTGGCTCGGTACAAGGGCAAGAAGGCCATTACGGCGATCTGCCGCGACGCCTTCTTCAATCCCGCGTTTCTTCGCGGCACAACGCAGTTCCTCATGGACATGATCGACAACCCGGACCTGGTCCACGAGCTCGTGGAGCTGACACTGAGCCACGACATCCGGGCGATGCAGCGGGTGGTGGCGGCGGGGGTGGACGTGGTCGTGTTCGGCGACGATTACGCGGACAAGAACTCGACGCTCATGTCGCCGCGGCATTTCCGGGAGTTCATTCTGCCGGGGCTCGCGCGGTGCGTGGATGCGGCCCACGCGGCCGGGGCCTACGTGGTCAAGCACAGCGACGGCAACATCATGCAGGTGCTGGACATGATCGTCGAGACGGGCATCGACGCGCTGAACCCGCTGGAGCCTGCCGCGGGCATGGACATTGGGCTCTTGAAGGAGCGTTACGGGAAGCGGATCGCCCTGATCGGCAACATCGACTGCGGGTACGTGCTGAGCCAGGCGCCGGTCGAGGCGGTCCGCCGCGTCACTCGGGAGACGATTCGCAAGGCGGCCCCCGGCGGGGGATTCTGTCTATCGAGCTCCAACAGCATCCACTCGTCGGTCAGGCCGGAGAACTACATGGCGATGATCGAGACGTGGCGGGAGGAGAGGGAAGGGGAGAGGGGCGAGGGTTGAGGGCGGGTGTTACGCGTCAGCGCGTCTGCGCCAAACGCTTCGCGCCCGATCGCGCATAATGACTACTGTATGCTGCCAATGCCTCTCGTCCGGAAACGATGCGAGAGCCTTCAAGACGCGATCGTGTATCCTTCTCCGGTTTGGACGTCTCAGAGCCACAATCAGAACACCGCAGTGGACCAAGCCGCGGTATCTGGCAAAGCCCTTGTCGGTCGTGACGACGAGACGGCTTTCCCTTTGCGCGAGTGCCCAGATATCGTCATCCGGGATCCCTTTGTCCTCAGTCCCGCGGAGGTCGCGAACATCGTGCGCCAATCCTTTGAGGACCGCCACGGTCATTCGCGGGACGTTCTCGTCTACCAGGATCCTCATTGCGGATCGGCTGCCTGCTCCAAAGGAGTGACTTCTTCTTCGGCGAGCAAGGCGGCGTAATCGAAGCACGCGAGGATCGATTCGCGCGAAAGGGAGGGGTATTCGGCCAGCAAGTCCTCGATGGTGTCGCCGTTGGCGAGCATGCGGAGCACTTGGTGAACCGGAATCCGGGTCCCCTTGACGCACGCCTGGCCGTGACAAACCCGCGAGTCAACCGAAATACGCTCGAATTCACTCTCCATGCGCCGAATCCTCAGAATACGGTGGCGTTCCTTATCATCCTAGTTCCCGGGTCCTCGGAAGACAAGGCAACCGGGCAATGCCAACGTCCGGGTCTTGAGCCCGGCGCGCAGACTTCCGAAGTCTCCGGCGGGGTGGTTGGGGCAAAGCGCAGCGTGCCCCACTCGCCACTGCCCGGGCTTCGCTGCGCTCACCCGCCAACCACCCGACAGTCTAGACGTGGCAGACTCGTCGTGCGATTGCCGCTGGGACTTAGAATCCCCGGCGCGCGGCCGACTGCATCTCCATCATGTCCCTGAGCTTCCTCTGCTGCTCGGGGGTCAGCACCTTCAAGGCGTTGTCCAGCATCTCTTCCTGGAGCTTGCTTAGGATCTCGGCGGACTTCTCCCAGCATTCTTCGCTCAGCTTGCGGAGTTGCCCCTTTTGGTCTTCGCTGGCCTCAATCTGGTCCAGGACTCGAGGATCGTTCAAGACCCCCATGGTGTACGTCCGGAACGCGATTTCCTTCAGTTGCGTCAACTGTTCCGGCGAGAGCACCGCTACTGCCTCTTTTCGGGCCTCCTCGATCCGCGTGGCATGCTCTTTGTGCAGGTCGTCCATCTTCCTTTCACGATCCTCGTCAGGCGGCAAGGCCCCCAACGAGGCCGAGTACTTCTCGCACTGGTTCAGTAACTTCGCGGCGATCTCGGAGAGCTTCTGTTTCTGCTCGTCGGTCAACTTGAGTTGTCGCTGGCCCCGTTCCGTCGCCAAGGGTAAGAGGTCAGGGAAGAGTTGTTGCAAGATCGTCATGTGCGTGTGCCCCCCGTATTCGGGACGTGGCCTTCGGATTTCGGGGGCTGGGCGTAAGCCAGGAGGCCCGAAGCCATCACGACGCCCCCCACCAACAGCGGAAACACCGCACGAACAAGGCACCTCATGACTCACTCCTTCACAGAAAGCGAACGATGGAACGGCGGGCGGACCCCCGCGGGTCGCGACATGCGACATCGCCGCACGACACCGCCATTCTAAGCCTGCCGCCAGCGAAACACCACCTCCCGGGGAACGGATCGTGGCACCTGTGCATCCAGCCGCCGCTTGGGAAACCCGCATTGACCACGCCTGCTGAATATGGTAAATAAAGATATTGAGAATGATTCTCAATATCGGTTTTCTGCCATGATCGCCTTCTACCACCGACCCGAGATCCCCCTCCAACGGCTCCCAGCCGGACACTCCGCCCACGTCGCGCCTTCAGGGAATCGTTGCGCGGTGCAACACTGACCCTGGCATTTCGCAAGTTTGAAGAGCGGACGCGCGATTCGGCAGCTCATGCGGCACAGATGACGGCTCGCGCCAAGACGCCGGATCAGTGGCGCGCGGCGGACAGGGAGTGGCGGCGGGTACGGCAGTTGGCTCGCGAAACCGGAAAGATTGCCGAGCAAAGTGAAAATGAGGTGCTACAGCGGCAGTGGGCAACCCTGCTGAACGACATTGACGCCAAGCAGGCCAGCGCCTTGGGAACCCAAAACACGCTGCAGAAGTGAATGGAGCTGTTCCAGCGGCGCTCGGAACTCTATAGGCTCTGTTCAGGTCCAAGTGTGCTCTCTTCAATCGCGGCAACAGGGCGGAATCGGAATTCCGTCCTACGGTGCTGCCCTGCCGGACGCGATGCACTGCCCGGCCCGCTTCTCACGGGTGCGGCGTAATAGCGAGAATCGTGATCACGCCTTCGCCCGGCCCGTAACACCAAAATACGCGATAGGCGCCGGGCGTCCTGTGTTGCACGTAAGCCTCAAAGACCTTGCCGTTTGGATCGTACGGATGCTCCAGAGAGCGATAATCATGCGTCTGCAGGCCGGGATGCCTTGGATTGCCGCGCAGGAGTTGAAGCGTCTTGTGGACCTGTTTGAACAGGCCCGCCTCCTTGCTCGATTTCCTGCTGCCCCTTCGGGCGCGAGACTCCAGGGTTTGCTGCGCCTTGGCCGCGAGCCGCCGATAGGACTCCTCCGCTTCCTCGGTCCACTGGAGGGCGAACATTAGTCGTCCAGCCTTTCGGCAATGGCGGCATCCTGATCGAGATTGGGCGGGGTCTTGCTGAACTTGCCCGATCGGGCCTCGGCCAATCCGCGGAGCACGGAGTCTTGGGCGGGGCGGTTCTGGTGCAACCACAATTCGCGTTGCGGCACCACGGCGGCGATGGTGATTCGCACTTCGGTGGGGTCGACTTCCTGGACCAGCACAGTTTGGTTGGCGAATCGTGGGCCCAAGGCAACGCGGCCCTTGCTGTCGGCGATTTTGGTGCTCACGGCGACCTCCTTCCGTCGAATGCCCAATCATAGCATGTAGTGGGAAAGTGGTCAAGTGGAGTTTTCCCACGCGGCCGTGCGGGAGGGGCCGCCGACCTGCAATCGGCGCCAGAATGCCGGGGAATTCCGGCGACCGGGAAAGGGGGGTTGATGTTCGGCGGCGACCCGTCGCGGGAGGGGGCAGGCCTGGGTTCTCGGTGTGCCACCGGGTCGGAAGGACGCCGAGCGCCGGGCGCGAGTCCGTCTTGACAGCCCGCACGGGAAGGGTTAGACTGAATGAAACTGAGAATCATTCTCAATATCGACTAGCCCCGTGATCGCACGCTACGCCCCAAACGAAATCCCCGTCCAACGACTCCGCCGCGGACAGTCGGCCCTGGTCGCGCGGATCGCCGGCCCCCCGGAGGACGTCCACCGCCTGGAAGAGTTCGGACTGCGGCCGGGCACCAGGATCGAGATGTTCCGCCCGGGCAGCCCTTGCATCCTGCGCATGGCCGGGAGCAAGGTGTGCCTCCGCACGGAGCGTCGTCTGCAGGTCTTCGTCGCGCCCGCGGCTCCGCAAGGATGACGGGGGAAAGGATGAAGGATGAGGGATGAAGGATGAATGACGAGAATCACCGTGCCAATCCCGATTCATCCCTCATCCCTCATCCCTCATCCTTTCCCGTAGTCGCCCTGATCGGCAACCCGAACACGGGGAAATCCACGCTCTTCAGCGCGCTCGTGGGCCTGCGCCAGCAGGTGGGCAATTATCCCGGCGTGACGGTCGAGAAGAAGACCGGCTCGATGGAGCACGAAGGGCGCCGCTACGCGGTGATCGATCTGCCCGGCCTGTACAGCCTGGCGGCCCGCTCGCGGGACGAGATGGTGGCGGTCAACGTGCTCTTGGGACGCTACGACGGCGTGCCGCCGGCCGATGCGGTCGTCGCGATCGTCGATTCCAGCAACCTCCAGCGGAATCTCTACTTGCTGAGTCAGGTGCTGGACCTCGGGCTGCCGACGGTGGTGGCCTTGAATATGATCGACGTGGCCGCGGGCCAGGGCATTTCGCCGGACGTGCGGCGCCTGGAGCGGGAATTGGGAGTCCCGGTCGTGCCGATGCAGGCCCACCGGCGGATCGGCGTGGACGAGCTGAGGGAGGCCCTTAGCCGCGTCGTCGCGGCGGGGCGGGCGCCGCGCCCAAGTCCGCTGCCGGAGGCGGTCCAGCGCGAGGTCCACCAGCTTGCCGCGCTGGCGGGAGCATCGCCGGACTCGGCCGCGCGAGAACGCGCCGGGCGGCCGTGTGGGCGGGGTTTTCGCCGCCAGCATCGCCACCGTGGCGGCCGGTGGGGTTGCGGCTGCACCCCCGAATTACCCGGCCCGATGCCGGCTTGGCTCGTCCAACGCCTCCTGCTCGACGTGGGCGGTCTGCTGGAACAGGAGTTGCTGCCAGGTACGGCGACGGGCTTCCGCGAAGGACTGCGCACGGCCCGGGACCGGCTCGCCAAGGCCGGCTTCCGCGTGCCGGGCGTGGAGACGGAGGCCCGGGCGGAGTGGGGCTCCCGCGTGTGTAAGGTTGCCGTCAGGCAGCCCCGCGAGCCCAGGCCCACTGCGAGCGACCGCGCGGACCGCCTGCTGACCCATCGGCTCTGGGGCACTGCGGTCTTTGCCCTGGTGATGCTGGGGATGTTCCAAGCGGTCTTCGTGGTGGCTGAGCCGCTCACCCACGCGGTCGAAAGCGGGATCAATCTCCTTGGTCGGCTAGTGGAGAGCCACGTTGCGCAAGGGGCGCTGCGAAATATGCTGGTCGGCGGCGTGCTGGCCGGCGTTGGCAGCATGCTCGCCTTCCTGCCGCAAATCGCGATTTTGTTTCTCTTCCTGGCCGTGCTGGAGGACTGCGGCTACATGGCCCGGGCGGCGTTTCTCATGGATCGGCTGATGTCCCGGGTGGGCCTGAGCGGCAGGTCGTTCATTCCGCTGCTGTCGTGTTTTGCGTGTACGGTGCCTGGGGTGATGGCCTGCCGGGTGATCGACAACGAGCGGGACCGTCTGACCACGATCCTCGTGGCTCCGCTGATTCCATGCTCGGCCCGGCTGCCGGTGTTTACGCTGTTGATCGCGGCGTTCATCCCGGCGCGGACGTACGCGGGCGGGCTGGTGGGCCTGCAAGGGCTGGTGCTGGTGGCGATGTACGTGCTGGGGATCGTCACTGCGGTGCTTGCGGCCTTGCTGCTGAAGGGGTCGATCCTGCGGGGACGGACGCCGCCGTTTCTGATGGACCTTCCGATGTACAAGTGGCCGTCATTGCGCACGGCGCTGCACCGGGTGATCGAGCGGGCGGCTTCGTTCTTGCGTTTTGCGGGAACGGCGATCGTGGGCGTGTCGATTCTGGTGTGGGCGGCCCTCTACTGGCCGCACGGCGCCGAGACGGTCGAGGACGGGCATCAGCGGGATAGCTACTTGGGGCGTTTGGGGAGGATGGTCGAACCGGTGTTCCGGCCGCTTGGGTGGGACTGGCGGATCGGGGCGGCGGTAATGGCGTCGTTGCCGGCGCGGGAGATTGTCGTGGCCACGCTGGGGGTGGTTTTCAACTCGGCGGACGAGGCTGCTAAGCCGCAAGCGGCATTTGGCGGGCCGCAAGCGGCATTTCGCGCGGCGACCTGGGAGGGGACGGATCGGCCGCTCTTTAACGTGCCGGTGGCTCTCTCGATGATGGTCTTCTACGCGCTGTGCGCCCAGTGCGTGGGCACTCTGGCGGCAATTCGGCGCGAGACGGGCAGTTGGCGCTGGCCGCTTGCGGTGTTCGGCTCGATGACGGCGCTGGCGTATTGTGCGGCATTCATCACTTATCAAGTCGGAATGTGGCTGGGCTCTTGATCGACGGACATGCGCATACTTTAGGGGGTAACTCGCCAATCTTAGTAGCTACTCTGCGCCGGTGTTACCCGACCGCCCCCAGGATGTTCCCCTCTCAATGGGTATACTCTCCAGAGTTTTCCGCCGACCTTGTGGTTTGGGCAATGCTACAGTTGTGAAAAGGCCGCACGGGGCGATGCCACCGCACGACGCCCGAGTCCGAAGGTTATGCCCCGAAAGACGGCGCGGAGAGGCCCGATGCCCGGGCAACAGGACCAAGTCGATCACGCCCGACGCGACCTGGAGGAATTCACCTCGGTCGTCTCGCACGACTTGAAGGAGCCGCTGCGTGGCATTGGGACGTATTGCGAGCTTCTGCTGGAGGATTACGGCAACAAACTCGACGAGGATGGGCTGCGGCGGCTGCGTGCGATGCACAAGCTGTGCCACCGGCTGGAGGCGATGATCGACAACCTGCTGGCGTACTATCGCGTGGGGCAGGTGCCCCCTGCACGGACCGATGTGGACCTCAATGCGGTAGCCGAGCAGGCGGTGGACACGCTCTGGCCGACGATCGAGCGGCGTCATGCCCTGGTCCGCATCTTGGGTCCGCTCCCGTCCGCCGCGGTTGACCCAACGCTCTTGGGCATGGTGCTGGGCAACTTGATCTCCAACGCGCTGAAGTTCAACGACAGTCCCCGGCCTTGGGTGGAGATCGGGACGATCCGGACGGAGCCGCCGACGATTTACGTGCGCGACAACGGCAACGAGCGAATCGTGCGGGCGGTGCTTGATGAGTTGTACGCCCTCCGGTAGACTATGGCGCAGAGGGCAGTGAGGGGGATATCTGTGCAGAAGCTTGTCCTGAAGGTGTCCGAGAAGGTACCCGAGATCCCAGGCCCCGCGCGGAAGCACCCCGGCCTGAGCGTCAGGCGCATCGCCAGGATGTCCGGCCGGCAGGCCGACGACGAAACCC
>CAYGZI010000250.1:0-8088 GCA_964354245.1 uncultured Planctomycetaceae bacterium | reverse complement strand
TGCGCTGCGCTTGTCCCACCCTACGGACTCGGGCGTCATCGTACCGCAGCATCGCACAAGCCAATTCCTCCGGCGAAGGCTCCTTCCCGCCGAGCCGCACGAGAAACCGCCCGAGCCGCCGCAGCTCGTCCCGATAGAGTTCCCGCGACGCGTCAGTCTCCCAGGTCCTCGGGACGTTCATCAGAAATACCGGAAGCTGCGACTGACGCTCCAGGACCGCCGCGGCATAGCGCATCTGATCGCAAGTGGTGGTCAGCACCACGGCCGCAGCCTCGATGCCCGAGAGGACCGTATCGACCATCGCGCCCGCGTAGGGGCAGACGCCGCGCGCGGCGCCTGCGCGCGGACGCCCCGCAGCGGACCGAGGCCGCAACCAGCTCGGCCTCATGCCGTGCGCGGCGATCCACTCGGCAGGAACAAAGGGGCTCGAATACGCGATGGTCTTCATGCGCCACCACACGTGTCCGCACGTCGGCCGGCGCGGACGGTTTCAAACAGGGCCTCCACGCGCACGGCGATCCGGGCGGAGTCCGACGGCGAGTAATCGGTCTCGATGCGGAGATACGGCAGTCGCAGCTCCTCTTCGGCGAGGCGCTTGACGCGGTGCGACTCCACGTCGTAGGTGATGCACGCCTGCCAGATCAGCTCGACGATGCACTCGGGGCGATAGTCGGCCGCCATGCGGCGCAGCCAATCCAGGCGCCGGTCGTTGCGGGTCATGACCGAGCAGGGCAGCCGGAAGTATCTCTCCGCGATGGCCCGCAGCGGATCGGCCGCGGTCTCGTCCACGTCCTCGAGGATCGGCTTCAGGCCGGTGCAGTTCTCCATGGCGACGACCAGTCCGCCGCTCTGCTCGATGATCTCCAGCACGCGCTCCGCCCCTTGGACCAGGGGCACACCGGTCATCAGGACGCGGACGCGGGAGGCCATGGCGCAGTCGGCCGGCATATTCCGCAGGATCTCCAGCGCCTTTTGGTATTGCTCAAGATCGGCGGGGATCCCGGAGATGCTGCTCTTGAGCTCGAGGAGCCGGCGGCCGGTCAGGGGCGGCGAGTCCGACTTCATCAGGGCCGCCAACTGCCGGCGCAAGGTCCGCTCGCGGTTCATCAGGGCAATGGACTGGCGCAGCTTGCAGTCCGTGACCTGAGCGGTGAATCGATCTTCGAGAAATGCGCGGAACTTCTCCATCTCGCGGATCCAGTGCTGCATGGCGTCGGCGTCGGCCGTCTTTTGGGGCAATTCGAGGACGTACATGGGCCGGGATTCGGCCATCAGCTCGTACATCTTCTTCTTGCCGTCGCACGTCGTCTCCGCCACGACCAGGTCGGACATCTCCAGGAAGGGATTGCTCTTCTGAACGTGGTAGCCGTAGGTGGATTTGATGAGCGGGCAGAGATTGACGGGCAACTGCTCCTCCGCGGCGGGAATGGTCTTGGCCGAGCCGCCGCACAGGCAGACCGGCACGCCCCCGGCCGCCATGATCAGTTCGCGGGGCGTGTACTCGCAAAGGATGCCCACGACGGGCCGGCCCGCTGCCTTGGCCGACCGGGCATACTGGTAGCAGTTGTCGAGCATCGCGTGGAACCACGCGAAGGGACCCTGGGCCGCGTCCGGGGCGGGGGCCGATCCTTTGCAGCAAGGAGGCCTCTCAGAGGCCGGAGGCGGACCGTTGCCGCATGGTAGAGCCATGTTGATACCCTTGTTTACCGGTGAGAAGTGAAAAGTGCAAAGTGCAAAATGCAAATTGAAAAATGCAAATTGCCAATTGCACAGCGGGAACTGAAGAGCGGACTTTCATCTTGCACTTTTCGTTTTGCACTCTTCATTTCGCATTTCCCACTTCGCATTGGTCCAGTCTGGTTGTCGCTGCGTCGCGTTTATGCACTCTTCCGGGCCACGAACAGTCCTTGGGCGATCTTTCCGGCGTGGGCCAGCTCCTGCATGAACTTCATCTCGCCGGCCATCGCTGCCATGAGCGCCGCGTCGAAGCCGATGATCCGCAGGGCGTCGTAAGTCAGTTGCACGTTCAGCATGTTCAAATAGAGGTCCACGCACGGGGCGAACCGGCCGGTGTCCTCGGCGACCAGGACTTCGCACCCGTTGCCGGAAAGCAGCCCGACGTAGTCGCCCTGGTCCAAGACGCTGGGAAACTTCATGAACTTGAGGTATCGCTCCGCCTCGGCGTCGGTGAGCGCCGCGGAGCCGACGATCCAGTCCGTGAAGGCGATGACGCCTCCCGGCTTGACCAACCGGGCGGCCTCGGCCACCAGGCGCGGCTTGTCGACCACGTAACACCAGGCATCCTCGCCCCAGACAAAATCCGCGGCGGCCGAGGGCAAGCCCGTGTCACACACGTCGGCCAGTGTGAACGCGATCCGATCGGAGAGTCCTTCGGCCTGGCAGCGGCGCCGGCCCAGCTCGACCACTGCTTCCGTCGCGTCTACACCGTGCATGCGGCTGACCTTGCGGAAGCGGACGAGAAACCGCATTCCCGCGCCGTTGCAGCAGCAGAGATCGACCCCCGCCATTCCGGGGCCGATCCCGGCCTTCTCCGCCAGGTCCATGGACGACTGGAAGCCGCCGATATGGATCTGCTGTCCCATCACCAGTTCCCACAGCTCGCCCTCGGGGCCGCTGTAGACCGCCTGCACGTTGCCAAGACCGATGTTGGTTGTACTTTTCATGACGTCGCTCCAGGGAAGAAGAAAGAGGGGCTTTGCGTAAGCTCAAAGCCCAGGGGTTGCAGCCCCTGGGCTTTAGATGGAGTGTCCGATGAAGCCAGCGCGAGTCCGACCGGAACCGCACGACAAGGTGCGCGGCAAGAACGTGTGCCACTGCTTGCCGTCAGGCAAGCAGAGCCGGTGTAGCACCACGGGCACTGGTTCTGCGAAGCAGCGGCACACCACGGAGCGCGAATCCATGGGCGATTGGGGCGCGCAAAGCCGGCACGGCCCGCAGCGCGGGCGCGACTTTCCGGCCATCGGCCATGCGAAACGCGCGCCATGCTTGCCTGCTCGATCGCGAAGGTGCAAGGGACCGCCGCGGGTTGCGCCCGGTCTCAGTGCGCAGTCTGACCGCCAGGTTTCCTCGTGCCCGACACGGGCACCGGCCTGAGCAGACTCAGCCGCACCAAGAGCGGGCTCGGGTGGCATGTCCTCGCGAAGCGAGGGCATGTCGTAGACTTCCGAAGTCTCGGAGACTTCGGAAGTCTGCCCGTCCGCCGTGCCGCACCGGTGCAAACGCAGTTCGATCCATTGTCCGTGCTCCCGCTAGTCCCCCGTCCGTCGGGCGTTTTCGGGACAACGGCCAGCCGCAAAACGGTCAGCCTTGGCCCGACCATGCCCGCTTCTCCCGTATGATACTTGCAGGGGCGTGGTTGTCAAGTAGGGGTTGCGGCATTACAATCGGCAGATCGGTCGGATTGCAGGCGCACGCCGCGTCGAGGCCCCCAGGTCCCCAGCGTCGAAGGTCCGATAATGCCCTCCAGCAAACAAGACCTGCTACGGAGAATCCCTTCGGTAGATGCCCTGCTCCAGGAGGCAGAAGCCGAGTGGTGCGCCGCCGGGGTGCCGCGGCGGATCGTGGTCGAGTGCGTGCGCGCGGCCGCCGAGGAGACGCGCAAGCACCTCTTGGACGGGACCTCGTGCAGCGTCGACCCGGAGGCCATCCGCCGCACGATCGCAGCCCGCATCAGCCAAGGCGTGCGCAAGGCCATGGGCCCGCACTACCGCAAGGCGATCAACGCCACGGGGATCGTCCTTCACACGGGCCTTGGGCGGGCCGTGCTGCCGGCAAAGGCCCTGCGACAGATTGAGGAGGAGCTTTGCGGGTATTCGGTGGTCCAGGTGGACGTGGAGACCGGCCAGCGGTCCAAGCGCGACGAGCGGATCGAGTGGCTCTTGCAGCAATTGACGGGGGCGGAAGCGGCCACCGTGGTCAACAACAATGCCGCGGCCACCGCCATTGTGCTCGGCACCGTGGCCGCCGGGCGGGAGGTGATCGTTTCCCGCGGGCAGTTGGTGGAGATCGGCGGCTCGTTCCGCCTGCCCGACGTGATGGCCGCCGCCGGCGCACGGCTCGTCGAGGTCGGCGCCACCAACAAGACCCACCTGCGCGACTACGAAAGGGCGATCACCGGGAACACCGCCGCCATCCTGCGGGTCCATCCCAGCAACTACAAGATCGTCGGCTTCACCTCCGAGGTCCCGCTGGAGGACCTGGTGCAGCTCGGACATGCCCGGGGACTCACGGTCATCGACGACGTGGGGGCCGGGGCGCTGGTGGATTTCTCGCGATTCGGGTTTGAGAAGGAGCCCACGCTCCCCGAGTCGGTGCGGACCGGGGCCGACATTATCACCTCCAGCGCCGACAAGCTGATCGGCGGCTCTCAGGGCGGGATCATCCTGGGCAAGGCTGCCCTGATCCAGGCAATCCGCAAGAACCCGCTGGCGCGGATCGTGCGGGTCGGCAAGTTGACGCTGGCCGCGCTGGAGGCCACGCTCGGGCTTTTCCTGGACGAGTCGCTGGCGCTTCGCGAAGTGCCCACGCTGCGCATGCTCTGCCGGCCGCTTGCGGAGATCGGCCAGCAGGCGGAGCGGATTGCCCGGGCGATTTCCCAAGGGCTTGAGGGGAAAAAGGGGACAGGTCCAATTTGCCGCGACCAGCCTTCGGCTGGTGCCCGCCCGGAGGGTGCTTCGCACAAATTGGACCTGTCCCCTTTTTCGCCCGGCACTGCCGCCGCGGTGATCGACGGGTTTTCGCAGATGGGGAGCGGATCGCTTCCGGGGCAGGACCTCCCCACGCGATTGGTGGCGATCGGCCCGGCAGGCATAGACGCGGGCGACGTAGCAGCGCGATTGCGGCGCCACACGCCGCCGGTCTTCGTCCGGGTCCACAAGGGCCAAGTGCTGGCAGACCCGCGCACGCTGCTGGAAGGCGAGGAGGAGGTGCTTACAAGCGCTTTGGCCGAGGCGCTGGGGGCGAGAAAGTAGCAGTCCATGGCGACGGAGCAAATCAACATCACGCTGGGCACGGCCGGCCACATCGACCACGGCAAGACCGCGCTGGTCAAGTCGCTGACCGGCTGCGAGACCGACCGGCTGAAGGAAGAGAAAGAGCGGGGCATGTCGATCGACCTCGGATACGCCCCCTGCCGGATCGCCGACATGCAGGTCGGCATTGTGGACGTGCCGGGCCACGAGAGCTTCATCAAGACCATGGTTGCCGGGGCCAGCGGCATGGACGGCGTGATCCTCGTCGTGGCCGCCGACGACGGCATTATGCCCCAGACCCGAGAGCACCTCGACATCCTCACGCTCCTGGGCATCCGCCACGGGCTGGTGGCGCTGACGAAGATCGACCGCGTGGAGCCGGAGCAGCTCGAGCGCATCCGGGCCGACCTGGCGGGTTTTCTGCGGGGGACCTTTCTCGACGGGGCCCCGATCTTGCCGGTCTCGAACGTGACCGGCCAGGGGTTCGACGGTTTCTTCGAGGGGCTCTTGGCCCTGGTCAAGGCGATCCGGCCCAGGCGCGTCGACGGCGTCTTCCGTTTGCCGCTAGACCGGGCGTTTTCGGCGCAAGGGTATGGAACCGTGGTGGCGGGCATTCCCGTTTGCGGGTCCGCTCACATCGGAGACGAAGTGGTGCTGCTGCCCCAGGGCCAGGCCGGCCGGATCAAGCGGATCGAGGTCTACGGACTGACCAGCGACACGGTCCTGGCCGGCCAGTGCGCGGCGATCAACGTCAGCCATTGGGATCCCCGCACGATCGGCCGCGGCGATACCGTGACCGTGCCGGGTTACTTCTCGGCTCAGGAGTGGTACGTCTGCAAGCTCCGCCTGCTGCCGCGCGAGAAGCTCCATCTGAAGAACGGCTCCGAAGTGAAGTTCCACACCGGCACCTCGGAGGTCAATGCGGTCCTCTACGTCCTTTCGGACGACGAGTTGCGGGCCGCCGGCGATTACCTCATCCAGATCCGGGCCAGGACTCCCATCGTGGCCGGACCGGGCGACCACTTCATCCTGCGGACGCTCTCCCCGGTGCAGACCGTCGGCGGCGGCACGATCGTGGAGGCCGTGCCCAGGCGATTGAAGCGAAGCCGCCCGAGCGCCGTCGAGGACCTTCAGCAGCGGGCCGACGCGGTGCTGGACGAGGCCCGATTTGTCGAGTATTGCGTGCGCCATGCCGAGTCGCTGGCCGCAGGCGAGGCCGAACTGGGCTCGCGGGCCAAGGTCCTCCGCGGCCGGCTGCAAGACATCCTCGCCGACTTGGTGCGGCGGCAGAAGGTGACGGCCCTGCCCGGCGGACTCTTCATACACCGGGACACGGCGGCTGAGGCGGGAGGGAGGATCGTGGAACTCCTCGGCCGATTCCACCGCCAATCGCCGGGAAGCCCGGGACTGACGATGGAGCAGTTGCGGCAGGAGCTACAGAAGGAGGGCAGACATTCTTGTCTGCCTTTGGCGGGCGGGCCTTCTTGTCTGCCTTTGGCGGGCGGACATGCTGGCCTGCCCTTGGAGAAGGTGGTTCTGGAAGCGGCGGTTGCCGCGTTGTTGAGGGAGGGCCGGCTGGTTGAGCAGAATCAGCGGCTGGCCTTGCCGGGGCATCGCCCCACGTTTCAGGACGAGGAGGCCAAGGCACTGGAGGCGATCGAGACGGTCTTTCGTCAGAGGGCATTCTCCCCCCCCGGCGTTGAGGAGTTGGTGCAGCAGACCGGGGTGGGCCAAGCCACCGTAGAGAAGCTCGTCAAGCTCCTGCGCGAACACGACCGGGTAGTCTGGGTGGGCGAGGGGTTCTGGTTCCATCGAGAGGCAGTGGATCGGGCCCGACAGATTCTCGTCGACCACATCCGGAACCAAGGGCGGCTGGAGAGCGTCCAATTCAAATACCTGCTGGCCACAACGAGGAAATACGCGCTCCCCCTTTTGGACTACTTCGACCGGGTTGGGCTGCTTCGCCGGGTAGGAAATACCCGATACTTGAAGACTCAGCCCCCTCCGTAGGATGGATTTGAAATCCGTCCTACTGGTCCCGCCCCTTGAAATCGCCCTTGGGGTTCCTTATATTGCTGTTTGTTTTCTGCCGCTGGAGAAGCTCTTGCCGACGTTCCGGAAGATGTGCTTTGGCTGAGGCGGCCCCTTTGGGTGCTCGTGGCGAGCACCGCGGGATCGGACACTCTCCGGACCTCAAGATACTCTGACTGGATACGCGACCTGCGACGCGATCCGCCTGGATGGGAAGGCGGAGGGATCGTCGGAGGTCGTTTTCGTTTTGTGCCTGTGAGGTTTACGGGTCGGCTGCGGGGGCCGGCCTGAATCACCAAGGAGAACCCAGATGAGAAAGAAGTTGCGGCTCATCGGTGTGTTGCTGCTTCTGGCCGTTCCGATAGCGTGGGCGGCCGTCCAAGCGGCGGCAGACACCGCGGCCAAGGATGCCGTCTTCAAGACGGAGGAGGTCTCGGCCTTCGACATCAAGGAGGCCGGCCCTTACGGCATGATCATGATGGGGGGGCAATCGGCCTTCTGCACCCCCACGCCCAATCCGGAAGTGAAGGCCTACCCCAAGTTCAAATCCAAGCGGCCCGCGTACGGCACGGTGGTGTTGGGCGGTGCCCCGGCGGCGGTTGTTGCCGGGGGTCAGCCCTCGTCCCCGGTCGCCGTGGCGAGGTTCCACTTCGCCCTCGACGAATCCCAGGAAGAGGCCGCGCCGGCCGAGAAGCCCAAGGAGCCGGGCGCGCCGGGAGAATCCAAGGAAAAGGAGGCATCGAAATCCAAGTCGTCTGAGACTGCAAAGCGGATCGCATCGACGCTGAGGGGGATTGCGTCTTCGGAGGCCGGTTCGCAGACGAAGTACGACCTCTTGTACTTCGACGCCAACGGCGACGGCGACTTGACCAACGACCCGGTGGTCCAGGTGATGAAGGAACCGCCCAAGGGCCTTCCCACGGGGCCGAACGTCAAGGTCTTCGATACGTTCGCCGTCCAGGTTGCCCTCGGCGGCGACGCGGGCACGACGAAGGTCCGCATCCTCCCCATGCTGCAATCCTACGGGCCCAGCGCGGCCTACATGCGGTTCATGCCCGCCACGGCG
>CAYGZI010000249.1:0-8092 GCA_964354245.1 uncultured Planctomycetaceae bacterium | reverse complement strand
TAGGGGGCCAGGGCGACCGGCCAGACGATCCCCGCCTCATCGTAGCTGGTTTCCACCAGCGCCGCCAGGATCCGGTTCACGCCGATCCCGTAGCAGCCCATGATGATCGGGTGCAATTGCTCGCTGCTGTCGAGAAACCGCGCGGCGAGGGCCTCGGAGTACTTCGTGCCGAGCTTAAAGACGTGGCCCACCTCGATGGCGTGGCGCAAGGCGACGCGCGAGCTGCACCGCGGGCAGGGGTCGCCGTCGCGGGCCATTCGCAGGTCGGCAAACTCGCGGACCTCGAAGTCGCGGCCGGGATTCACGCCGGTCAAGTGAACGTCTGCCGCGTTGGCGCCCGTGACCGCGTTGCGCAGAAACTCGACGTCGCGGTCGGCGTAGATCGGGATTGGCTGCTTCAAGCCCACGGGCCCAGCGAACCCGACCGGAGCGCCGGTGACCGCCTGGATCACGTCGGGCTCGGCCAAGGCGAGCTTCAGGGCCCCGGCGGCACGGCGGATCTTGGCCTCGTTGCCGTCGTGGTCGCCGCGGATGAGCACCGCGATCGGCTTGCCGTCGGCGGAGTAGATGAGCGTCTTGATCATCTGCTCCGGCCGGCAACCGAGAAACTTGCTCACGTGCTCGATCGTGGTCGCCCCGGGCGTATCGACCTTGCGGACCGGATCCAGCGGCACGTCGGGCGCCATGCCGCCGCGGGCGCCGATCTCGGCACGCTCCAGATTGGCCGCGTAGCCGCAATCTTTGCAGTGGACGACGGCGTCTTCCCCGTTTTCGGCGGGGACCATGAACTCGTGGCTGGCGTCGCCGCCGATCGGCCCGCTCTCGGCCTCGACCGCCAGGTAGCCGAGCCCGCAGCGGCTGAAGATCCGGCAGTAGGCCGCGTACATCTTGTCGTAGCTTTGGCCCAACGACTCGACGGACGGGTCGAAGCTGTAGGCGTCCTTCATGAGAAACTCGCTGGTCCTCAGCACGCCGAAACGGGGCCGCTCCTCGTTGCGGAACTTGGTCTGAATCTGGTAGAGCGTGATCGGCATCTGCCGGTAGCTGGAGATGTGCCTGGCCACCAGGTCCGTGATAACCTCTTCGTGGGTCGGCCCGAGGACGATCTGGACCTTGCGGTTCTGGCGGGGGAGCGAGAACTTCACCAGCACGTCGCCGAAGGCCTCGACGCGGCCGGTCTGCTCCCAAAGGGCCAGTGGGGTCATGGCCGGCATCAAGAGCTCGACGGCCCCGGCAGCGTCCATCTCCTCGCGCACGATCTGCTCGGCCTTGCGGAGCGACCGCAGCCCCAGCGGCAGATACAAGTACGCCCCGGCCATGACCTGGCTGACCAGTCCGGCGCGGAGCATGAGGACGTGACTGGGGATTTCCGCCCCTTCGGGCGATTCTTTCATCGTGGGAATGAACGTCTGGGTCCAATGCATAGAAGGGTTCAGGGTTCAGGGTTTCAGTATTCAGAGCCGGGCCGTGTCGGCCCGGCCGGCATTCAGTGCGTGCTTAGCGGCGGGGCTTGCCCCGCGCTTTCTCAGGGCTCGGGGTTAGCCGCGGCACTTGTGCCACGATTTCAGACTCGGGAGAATCGGCATTCTAGGCCACCGCCCGCAGCGCTGACAAGACCCGAAAGAGCAGCCGGGGCAGGGAAGGGTCGCGGGTGCCCCCTTGTGGAGGATTCGGCCCGCTCCTACAATCTATGGTCTGACTTCTCATCCCGCCATCGCCGCCGTTTGCCGGAAAGGACGTGCATGGGGCGCCGCTTCATCAATCAACTGGGGGAGCAGGAGACTGTGGCCGAGGTCTTCCGCGCCGCCGAAAAGCAACTCCGGCCCAACCGCACCGGTCATCTCTACCTCCAACTCGAGCTGTCGGACCGCTCCGGAACGGTCGGCGCCCGCATGTGGAACGCCACCGAGTCGCTCTACCGCTCCTTCGAGAACGGCGACTTCGTCCGCGTGGAGGGGACCTCGCAGCGCTTTCAGGGCGCAATGCAGCTTATCCTCACGCGCCTGGAGAAGGTGGAGGCGAAGGAGGTCATCGAGGACGACTTCACGCCCCTGGCCGCCGTGGACGTGGACCAGTTGGTCGTGCGCCTCGGCGAATTGCTCCGCAGCATCGCCAACCCGCACCTCCGCAACCTGGCGGAGTGCTTCTTGCTCGATGAGGAGTTCATGGGCAAGCTCGCCCGGGCGCCGGGGGGGGTGAAGCACCATCACGCGTATCTGGGAGGGCTCCTGGAGCACGTGGTGACCTTGATGGAGGTCGTGCTGCGCGTGGCGCCGTGCTATCCGCAGTTGGACCGGGACCTGCTGCTTGTGGGCGCGTTTCTGCACGATGCCGGCAAGACGGACGAGCTGACCTACGAGCGGGAGTTCGCCTACAGCGACGAAGGACAACTGGTCGGCCACCTGGTGATGGGCGTGAGCCTGCTGGAGCAGAAGGCCCGCGAGGCGGAGAAGCTCGCAGGCGAGCCGCTCCCCGCGGAGCTGCTGCTGCGCCTGAAGCACCTCATCGTGAGCCATCACGGGGAATACGACTACGGGAGCCCGAAGCTCCCGATGACCTTGGAGGCGGTGGCGCTGTTTTGCCTGGACAACCTGGACGCGAAGATCGCGGCCTTCAGCCAGCAGATGCGCGACGATCCCAACGTGGGGAGCCCCTGGACGGGTTTCAATCCCAGCCTCGGGCGCAAGCTGTTCAAGGGGAGCAACCCGTCATAAAGCCGCGGCCGGCGGTCGCGCTCCCGTTCAGCGCGACCGGCGGCCGCGGTTTCCTGCGTGGCGAGTCAACGGAAGACTCCCGAAGTCTCAGAGACTTCGGAGGTCTTTCCTCACCGGCGCGACCGCCGGTCGCGGCTTTATGGGAATGAACATGGAACAACCCGATCTCGAACAAGCGATCCTGGACCTGGTCCGACACCCGGACTACCGGCCGGTCAAGCCGCGGAAGATCGCCCAGCAATTGCAGGTCCCCGAGGCCGACGCGGCCGACGTCAAGCGGGCCGTCAAGCGCCTGGTCGCCGGCGGCCGGCTTGCCTACGGCTCCAACCACCTGGTTCAAGCCCCCGGCGCGGAGAAGCCCAAGGGCGACCGCATCGTGGGCGTCTTCCGCCGCAACGAGGGCGGTTTTGGCTTTGTGCGGCCCGCCGGGGCGACGCGCGGCGACCCCGAGGTCCGCGACATCTACATCCCCGCCGACAAGGCCGGCGACGCCTCGTCCGGAGACACCGTGGCCGTCCGCTTGAAAGGGGAGCGGGGAGGGCGGGGAGAACGTGGAAGGGGCCCCCGCGGCGAGATCGTCGAGGTCATCGAGCGGGAGTCGCACCAGTTCGTCGGCACCTACTTCGAGTCCGGCGGCACGGGACTGGTGGAGATCGACGGCGGGCTGTTCAGCCGGCCGATCTCGGTCGGCGACGCCGCCGCCCGCAACGCCCGGCCGGGCGACAAGGTCGTCCTCGATATGATCCGCTTCCCCTCGCACGTCCACGAGGGCGAAGGGGCGGTCGTCGAAGTGCTCGGCCCGCAGGGCAAGCCAGGCGTCGATACGCTCTCCATCCTCCGCGAGTTCAAGCTCCCGGAGCAGTTTCCCAAGGAAGTCCTGGAGGAGGCCCGGCGCCAGACGGAGCGATTCGAGGAATCGGTGCCCGCAGACCGGCTGGACGCCACCGGCGAGACGGTGATTACCATCGACCCGGTCGACGCGAGGGATTTCGACGACGCGATCTCGCTCGTACGCCTGCCCGGCGGCGGCTGGCGTCTGGGCGTCCACATCGCCGACGTGTCGCACTTCGTGCGTCCGAAGACGAACTTGGACCGCGAGGCGCTCCAACGGGCCACCAGCGTCTACCTGCCCGACCGCGTGATCCCCATGCTGCCGGAGCTGATCTCCAACGGACTGGCCAGCCTTCAGCCGGGGAAGCTCCGCTATACGAAGACCGCGTACTTGGAGTTCGCCGACGACGGCCTGCGGCTCTCAAGCGAGTTTCACTCGGCGGTCATCAAGAGCCGGCGCCGCCTGGCCTACGAGCAGGTCGATGAGTTCCTGGCCGACCCGGAGCCGTGGCGGCGCAAGTGGGGCGGCGAGGTCTGCGACCTGCTTGGGCGCATGCGAGAGCTGGCGGCGATCTTGCGCCGGCGGCGCATGGCCCGCGGCGCATTGGAGCTGGCCATGCCCGAGGTCAAGGTCGAGCTGGACCGGCAGGGGCGGGTGTCGGGGGCCCGCGTCGTCGAGAACACCGAGAGCCACAAGATCATCGAGGAGTTCATGCTCGCGGCCAACGAGGCGGTGGCCGAAATGCTCCGGGACCGGGGATTCCAGTTCCTCCGCCGCATTCACCCGGCGCCGAACCCGCGCAAGCTCGCGGCCCTGGGAGAATTCGTGGCCGAGCTGGGGCTGCCGCACCGGGGCCTGGAGAGCCGCTTCACGCTCCAGCGGCTCCTCAATGACGTCCTCGGGTTGCCGCAGCAGAACGCCGTCCATTACGCCGCGTTGCGGTCGCTCCCCCGCGCGGTCTACAGCCCCAAGGAGGAGGAGCATTTTGCCCTGGCCAGCCCGTGCTATTGCCACTTCACCTCGCCCATCCGCCGCTATCCGGACCTGACGATCCACCGCCTGGTGGAAGCGGTGCTCTCGGGCAAGCGACCGCGGAGCGACGTGGGCGAGCTGACGCTCTCGGGCGAGCACTGCTCCGACCGCGAGCAGCGGGCCGAGGCGGCCGAGCGCGAGCTCACCAAGCTCAAGCTCCTCAGCTACTTGAGCGACCGGATCGGTGAAGAAATGGAGGCGGTGATCACCGGGGTGGAGAGCTTTGGGCTGTTTGTCCAAGGGGTCCGCTTGCCGGCCGAGGGATTGATCCACGCGGATAGCTTGCAGGACGACTACTATCGTTTTGACCGCGCCGCGCACAGCCTGTTCGGGCGCCGGTCGGAGAACCAGTTCCGGCTGGGGGACGTGGTCCAAGTGGCGGTGGCCCGGGTGGACCTGGAGCGGCGGGAGTTGGATTTCCGGCTCCTGGGCCGGGGACCGAAGGCAGCGGCCGCAGCGCACATCGAGCCCGCTGCCGGCAAAGAAAGACCGGCGAAGCGGAAGGGCAAGCCCGGGGCCAGAACCCGCTCGCCATCCGGTCGCCGGGCAAAGCGCGGCAAACGGCCGTAGGGCGTCGTTACCGGATCACCTCCGGGCGGTTTTTGCCGGGCGGCGGAGAAGGCGGTAGAATAGGCGTCCGCAAGGGATCGTTCGCGCGAAGGCAAAAACCCGGCCACGTATTCATGGACGCCGACTTGCTCAAGACCCCCCTCTACGAATGGCACGTCGCCCACGGGGCACGGATGGTCGAGTTCGGCGGCTGGGCCATGCCGATTCAGTACACCTCGATCATCGAGGAGCACCTGGCCACCCGGGCGGCATGCGCGATGACCGATATTTCGCACATGGGGCGGCTCCGCCTTGAGGGCCCGGGTGCGGCGGTGTTTCTGGCGTGCCTGCTGACCCGCCGCGTGGGGGATTTGCGACTTGGGCAGATCCGGTACTCCCTGGTGACCAACGGGGAAGGCGGCATCCTCGACGACGTGCTGGTGGGCTACTATCACGACGACAACAGCCAGCCGTTCTACGTCCTGGTGGTCAATGCCGGCAACCACGACAAGATCGTCCGCTGGGTGGGCGACCACCTGCCGCGCGACCTGGCCGACGTGCGGGGCGCAGAGATCGTCTGGTCGGACGTGACCCGGCTTTGGGCCATGTTCGCCGTCCAAGGACCCCGTTCCGTCGAGCTGCTGCAACCCCTGGTGGACGTGGACCTGCAATGGATGCGGTACTATCGCGGGACCCCCGTGCGCATCCTCCACCCGGCGGCCAAGCGTCAAGGGGCCATCATCAGCCGCACCGGCTACACGGGCGAGGACGGCTTTGAATTGAGCCTCGGGGCCAGCATCGCCCGGGACGTTTGGGAGGTGCTCCTGGATCTGGGCAAGCCGCTGGGCGTGGCGCCGACCGGGCTCGGGGCCCGCGACACGCTCCGCATGGAGGCCGGGATGCCGCTCTACGGCCACGAGCTTGCCGAAGACGTCAACCCGTTCGAGGCCGGGCTGGGATTCGCGTGCCACCTGGTGGGATACGATTTCCCGGGCCGCGACGCCCTGAAGCGGATCGCCGGACAGCCGCTGCGGCGCACGCGAGTCGGCCTGGAGTTACCCGGCCGGCGCATTGCCCGGCAGGGAGCGGTGATCCTCTCCGGCGGCGCCCCGATCGGCCAGGTCACCAGCGGCACCTTCTCCCCCACGCTGCAAAAGTCCATCGCCATGGGGTACGTCCGCCCGGAGCACAACACCCCGGGGACCGAGCTGACCGTGGACCTCCGGGGCCGGATGGAGCCGGCCCGGGTGGTCGAACTCCCGTTTTACCGCCGCCAGACGAAAGGAGCCGAAGAGTGAATCCCGAACAACTCCTGTTCGCGAAGACGCACGAGTGGGTTTCGGTGCAAAAGGGTCCGTCCGGCAGCATTGCCACGGTGGGGATCTCGGCCTTTGCGGTCGAGGCCCTCACCGACCTGGTGTTCATCGAGTTGCCGGCCGTGGGCCGGAAGGTCCAAGCCGGCGCGCCGTTCGGCGAGGTCGAGTCGGTCAAGGCCGTCAGCGACCTCTACAGCCCCGTGGACGGCGAGATCGTGGAAATCAACGGCGCCGTGCCGCAGGACTTGGAACTCCTCTCCAAGGACCCTTATGGAGCCGGGTGGCTGGTCAAAGTCCGGCTAGCCGACCAGTCGGCCCTGGCCGGGCTGATGGACTACCGGGCATATCAGAAGCAGTGCCAAGAGGCGGGGGACTGAGAAGTAGACAGAACCGCTCATAAAGCCGCGACCGTTGGTCGCGCCCATAAAGCCGCGACCGTTGGTCGCGCCCACCAAACCGCGGCCAACGGTCGCGGTTTTATGAGTTTAGAGAACATGCCCTACATCCCCAACACCGCCGCAGACCAAGAGGCAATGCTCCAGGCGATCGGAGCCGCCTCGCTGGAGGAGCTATTTGCCGCGGTGCCTCCGGTCCTGCGCCTGGACCGCCCGCTGGCGGTTCCGCCGGCAATGGGGGAGTTGGAGCTCACGGCCCACGTCGGCGAACTGGCGGGGCGCAACCTTCCGGCCGGCCAAACGGCTTGTTTTCTCGGCGGCGGGGCCTACGATCACTTCATCCCCGCCATCGTGGACTTCGTCGCCGGCCGCAGCGAGTTCTATACCGCCTATACCCCCTACCAACCCGAGGCCAGCCAAGGGACGCTTCAAGCCATCTTTGAGTATCAAACGCTCATCGCGCAACTGACCGGAATGGACGTCTCCAACGCGAGCCTCTACGACGGGGCCAGCGCCGCGGCCGAGGCAGTGCTCATGGCAATGCACGCCACGAGGCGCCCGGGCCGCGTGGTCGCGGCGGCAAGCGTCCACCCCGAGTATCGTCAGGTGCTGGCCACGTATCTGGCCAGCCTCCAGACCGAGCTGGTCTCGGTCCCTACGCCGCAAGGAACAATCGACCCCGAGGCGCTGGCCGCCACGGTGGACGAGCGCACGGCCTGCGTGCTGGTCCAACACCCGAACTTCTTCGGCTGCCTGGAGGAAGTGCAGGCCCTGGGCGAGATCGCCCATCGGGCCGGGGCGATGTTGGTCGTGTCGGTCGATCCGATCAGTCTCGGGCTGCTCAAACGGCCGGGCGACTACGGGGCCGACGTCGTGGTGGCCGAAGGCCAGTCGCTGGGCAACCCTATGTCCTTTGGCGGGCCGTACCTCGGAGTCCTCGCCTGCCGCGAGCAACTGGTCCGCCGCATGCCTGGCCGGCTCGTGGGCCAAACCGTGGACCGCCGCGGCAAGCGGTGCTGGGTCCTGACCCTGCAAACCCGGGAACAGCACATCCGCCGCGAAAAGGCCACCAGCAACGTCTGCACGAACCAGGGGCTTGTGGCCTTGCGCGCCGCGGTGTACCTGGCGGCGATGGGACCTCACGGGATGCGCTCGGTGGCCGAGCTGTGCCTGCAAAAGACCCGGTACGCGATGGAGCGGCTTACATCGCAGGCTGGATGGAACCTGGCATTTGACCGCCCGGTGTTCAAGGAA
>CAYGZI010000248.1:0-8103 GCA_964354245.1 uncultured Planctomycetaceae bacterium | reverse complement strand
ACGGTCCCACTGGTAGACGACGTCCAGCAGGTTTCCACACTTGGGACAGGCCACCCTCACTTCGTCGATGGCGCAAGTCGCGGCGCAGGCCGGTGAAATGCACTGCTGGAACGCAAGATCGGCAGTCGGATGAATCGGACGATTCCCCCGTAAGGAGTAGACAGAGGAGTCTCTCGGCCCGCGGCGAGCAGTTTCCTCAAGCGAAACCCGGTCACTCGCTCGCCCCCCGCTAATGTAGAGCAGCCGGCCCAACCAGGCAAGCGGCAGGCAAAAGGGGACTGGCTCCGAGTCCGCGAGGTGCCTGTCCCCTTTTGCCGGGCCTTTCTGCCATCTTAGGTGGCTGTTTGACAACGCGTTTTGGGTCCTCTAGAATAAGGATTCTCGGGACCGCCAATTGGCAGTGTGTAGGGGGCGACCCCTTGCGGAGGCGATGCGATGACCTCGATGGGTAAACCGGAACTGAAGGCCTACAAAGAGCGGTTGCTCGCGCTTCGGGCTCGGCTGCGAGGCGATGTGATCCAGATGGCCGATGCCACCCTCAAGAAGAACCGCATGGAGAGCAACGGGGACCTGTCGAGCATGCCCATCCACATGGCCGACCTCGGCACCGACAATTTCGAGCAGGAGTTCACCCTCAGCCTCATGCAGTCCGAAGAAGGGACCCTCGGGCGGATCGAATCCGCATTGGAGCGGATTGAAGACGGCAGCTACGGGGTCTGCGAGGAGTGCGGCGTCCGGATCCCCAAGAAGCGGCTCGATGCCCTCCCTTATGCCGTCATGTGCGTCCGCTGCGCTTCGCAGAACGAATGAGACTGCCATGAGGGCGGTTCCTCTCAGCCGCTATCTGATCTTCTTCTCTCTCGCCGCGGTTGGACTGGCGGCCGACCTCGCGACCAAGCACTGGGCGTTCGACCGGCTCGGACCGCCGGTCAGTCCGACCCACTGGGTCTGGAAGGACGTCTTCGGTTTTCAGACCCAACTGAACCCGGGAGCGCTTTTTGGCATCGGCTCGGACTGGGGCCTCATGCCCTACGTGACGTGCGCATTGTCCATCCTCGCGGCGGCGGCCATCGTCGTCTGGCTCTTCGTCGCCCGCGCCGCCCGTGACCTTCTCTTGACGGTCTCCCTGGGCTGCGTCACGGCGGGGATTTTGGGGAACCTCCACGACCGCCTCGGCCTGAGCGCCGTCCACGGTCAGCCCGTCCACCAGGTCCGCGACTGGATCCTCGTCATGATCTTCGGCTACCACTGGCCCAACTTCAACATCGCCGACAGTCTCCTGGTTTGCGGGGCCGGGCTGGTGATCTTGCACGCCTTCTTCGGCGGCGAAGGCAACAAGCCGGTAGACACTGCGGAGCCCTCCGCGGAAGAAAAGTCCCACGAGTGACGTGCAAACAATCCGTGCGGCAAGACCGTCTGGAAAGCCGCGGCCAGTCGTCGCGGTCCTGTGCGCGCTTGCGGCGCTGGCCGCTGCGCTGGCCAACGGCCCAGCACCCAGCGCGCTTCCCCAGGCGATCCCCGTGGACGGTCAGGCGTTTCGTGCCCGACTGATTGCCATCGACGCCCAGTGGCAACTCACGTTCGAGACCCCGCAAGGGCGCCGCGTGGCGCCGGCGGGGGGCCTGGTGTGCTGGGGCGACTGGCGCCAGCCCGCTCACCGCCCGATCGTGCTCCTGGCCGACGGCGGCTTGCTCGTGGCAGGCGTCCCGGCCGTGGCCAAAGGAGACCTCATCTGCGAGTCGGGCCTCTTCGGCCGGATCGCGCTCCCCTTGGAGCGGGTCGCAGGCGTCCTCTTCGCTCCGCCGGCCGATCGCCTCGGCCGAGACCTGGCGATCGACCGCATCGCCTCGGCAACCGGGCCGTCCGACCGCCTCCTCTTGACCAACGGAGACGAGCTCAAAGGCAGCGTCCTCTCGCTCCAGGACGGCAAGATCCGCTTGCGGGCCGCGGCCGGGCCGGGGCCGTCGATCCGCGAGATCGAGGTCCGTCGCGTGGCCGCGGTGATCTTCAACCCGATGCTGACGCGACGCGACACGACGCCGGCCGGCGATAACCGTAGGACGACTTTCCAAGTCGTCCCACGAGCCGACAACCGGCTTCGCGCCTGGGCCGGCTTTGCCGACGGCTCGCGGCTCCTGGCCCGCGGGCTGGTACACGATGAGAAATCGCTGGCGGTCACGAGCCCGAGCGGATTTACCTGGCGAACTTCGCCCAAGGAGCTGGTGGCCCTACAACCGCTGGGCGGGCAGGCGACCTACGTCTCCGATCTGAAGGCGGCCAAGTATGAGCCCACGCCGTACCTGACGCTCAAGTGGCCCTACCGCGCGGATCGCGGCGTCTCCGGCGGCCTGCTGCGCGCGGGCGGGCGGCTCTACTTGAAAGGGCTCGGGGTCCATAGCGCGGCCCGGCTCACGTACGCGCTGGATGCGCTCGATGAGCCGTGTCGCCGCTTCGAGGCCGAATTGGCGATCGACGACGAGACCGCCGGACGCGGGAGCGTGATCTTCCGCGTGCTGGTCGATGACCAGGCGCGCTACACCAGCCCGACCGTGCGCGGCGGCCAAGTGCCGCTTCCGGTTTCCGTGGACGTGGCGGGTGCGAAGCGGCTCGACCTGATCGTCGAGTTCGCCGACCGAGGCGACGAGCTGGACCACGCCGACTGGCTCAACGCCCGCCTGGTGCGTTGACCCGACGCGCTTGACGCCAGGCGGCGTCCCACGCCTCGGTCCGCGTGCGGCCCCAAACCACGATCCTGTGCCCCAGGCGCGTCGCATCGACCTGCCAAGAGAAAGAGCCGTCTCGATTGCGCAGCGGAGCTTCCTTGCACGTCCAGCCGAGCGCAGAGAGCGGATGTCGGCCGTTTTTCGAAATGCTGACCACGGTGCGAATCCTTCCTGGATCCTCGTTAATACAGTCCAAACAGCTAACGTTTGTCTTACGGGCTATTCGTAGTAAACCCCGCCGGATTGAATTGGGTTCCTCGATTATAGAGACTGCGAGGCGGGAGAAGGTTCCAACGATTCCCCGATCGCAGCGCAAGCACGCGGCGGACTGGGCGCAAATGCCCGTCGCGCCACAACTTCGGGTCAATCGGCGATTGGTGGGAGTCGGGTCCCCTCCTTTTAACTCCACAAGAGGACACGTTGCCGCGCAGACCGTGGGGTTGCCCGGCCTCCGCGCGCGGGGTAGGATGAAGCCTTCGCCAGTCCGGCTCGTTGCCTGATGCGGCCCGTTTGCGCGTCTTCGGTCAACTCCCACAAAGGCAGCGGCAGACCGAACGGCGGTGGAAGCGCATTGCGCGAGGCAGCACCCTTGGTCTAGTGAAGTGGGGGCCGACATGGACAGGACGTTCCGCATTCCTCTGGTTCTCTTGGCTGTGGCGTTGATCGCGGTCCCCTGCGGTTTCTGCGCGGAACCCAAGGACGTGCGAACGCTGGTCAAGGCGCTGCAAAGCGGCGACCGGCAGAGCCGTCGTTGGGTGATGCGCGACCTGCAAGACTTCGGGCTGGATGCCGCGCCCGCAACCCCCGACCTCGTGCGAGCACTCGAAGACCCGGACAAATACACTCGCATCGAGGCGGCGCGGGCCGTGGAGGCGATCGGAAAGGAGGCATCGGCAGCGATTCCCAAGCTCATCGCCCTCCTCGGTGAAGATGAACCCCCGAGAATCAGCACGGAACTCGTATTCGCGGACATGGGCCTGACCGCCGCGCTGGCCCTGGGCAAAATGGGCGAGGAGGCGGTCGGGCCGCTCGTGCGGTGTCTTGAGCATCGTAGCTGGGTGGTGCGATACAACGCTTCGTATGCGCTAGGCGAGATCGGAATCGATGCAAAGTCGGCCACAGCGGCCCTCATCCGCCGATTCGACGACAAGGACTGGATGGTCCGATCGTCCGCGGCTTGGGCGGTGCGCAAGATTCGTCCAGACGCCAAGACCGCGGTCCCGGCGCTGGCAAGACTCCTGCGGGATGAAAACGTCTCCGCACGCGTGGCCGCGGTCGATGCCTTGGCCGCCATCCGCCCGGTCACGTCCGGAGCAATCGAGGGCCTGATCCGCGCACTCCTCGACAAGAACGGAGAAGTCCAGGCCCGCGCTGCCACGGCCCTTGGAAGCCTCGGACCCGAAGGCGCGCCGGCAATTCTGGCACTTTGCGAGACCCTGGAGAGCCGCGAGGGCTATCCCGTCGGCCATCCTGCCCAGTGGCACCCGGTTGCCGAGACCGCTGCCCGCGCTTTGGGGCAAATTGGCCCTAAGGCGAAAGACGCCATGCCCGGCCTTCTCGATATCATCCGCAACACGCGCGGAACATACGACGGCGTGTTTGGCCTACCCGAGGAGAACTCGGCGGTCCGCCAAGAAGCGATGTCCGCGGCCGTACGGATTGACTCGGGGAGCGACAGACTGCTCACCGCATTGCGCGAGTCCGTGGAGCAGAATTCTCGCCTTCGCGAGGCGGCGGCCGTGGCCCTGGCTGGCATCGGCGCAAAGGCGAAGACCGCCGTGCCCGCGCTCGTCGAAGGGATGAAAGGGGATGACGCGAACCGCCTGACGTTTGCGTGTGCGGTTTTGAGGATCGAGCCAGGCAACCCCGAAGCGCGGAAAGCGCTGCTTGAAGAACTGAACGCGGACCGCGATCTCCAGGTGGATTCATGGGATCTCCTGAGCGATGCCTTGAAGCAGAGCGGTCCCGACTGCCGCCGTGCGGTCCCAATGTTGATCAGACTCCTCGACCCGGAGTCGGGAGACCCCGAGAACGCGGTGCGGGCGCTGGGCCAATTGGGGCCGGACGCCCAAAGTGCAGTCCCCGCGCTGATGAAGCTACTGGACGAGGTTGATGACGATCTACGGCGCGAGGCGATCATTGCCGTCCAGCGGATTACCTTGGGGAAATCGTCTCTGCTGAAGGCCGCATGGAAGGATCGCAGCCCCGGGGTCCGCACAGGCGTCGTCGAGGTGCTTGGCGGTTCTCCCAGCAACGTCGCCGTGCTGACCGAGGCACTAAGCGACCCATCGGCCCGGGTCCGGCTCGCCGCGGTCACCGCCCTGGGCAAACTCGGCGAGAGCGCCAAACCGGCGATCCCTCAAGTCAAGAGGTTGCTTCAAGACGATCTTCGGACGATCCGCGAGGCCGCCCAGAATACACTGAACCGCTGGGAAAACGGCAAGGCTCCGAAACCTTGATGCCCGCAGTCATTCTGACGCTTTGCGTTTGGTCGGGTCACGGGCCCGGCGCTTGTGTTCTGTGCTTGCCTTGGAGTAAGATCGTGCTGTTATCGTTCTACTGAGCAGTCCAACCAATCGACCAGAAACGGGAGGCTACCATGACCAGCAGCATCAAGCGACGAGAGTTCCTGCAACTGACCGCGGCAACGACGGCGTTCGGGCTCGCAGGCCCGAACATGGTGACACTGGCCGCCGGCCCGGCCCCGGCGACCACCAAGCTCATAAGCCCCGGCTGCCGCCGGAGCAAGGTCAAGGTGGCCCGGCTCTATCTGGGCAGGCCCGCGGCGCACTGGCCGACCCCGAAAATGGACTTCCAAGAGGAGGTCCGCTCGTATAAGCCCGCGTTCGATGCCCTGAAGGACGAGTTGGCTGACGTGGATTTCTTCGTCGACCAGGTGGTCAGCTCGCCGCAGCAGGTGCAGGCCCTGGCCGACGAGCTCAAGACGGCCGACGGCATTCTCGTGATCCAGGTCACCATCGGCATCTCGTCGGTCCTGGCGGAGATTCTCAAGGCGGCCCGGCCCACGGTCCTCTTCGCGATTCCCTACTCGGGCCACGAATGGGCCGGCTACGGCGGGCTCCAGAAGCGGCCGGAAGGGGAGCTGTTCGACGCGATCCTCACCACCGACCGGAAGCAACTGGCCGTCGCGATCCGACCCTTCCGCGCAATCCACCACCTGCGCGAGGCCAAGATCCTCGACGTGACCACGCGCCTGCCGGCCAAGTATGCCGAGGAAGTGAAGGCCAAGTTCGGCACCGAGATCAAGCAGCTCGGCCTGCAAGACGTGGTCGATGCCTACAACGCCGTGAGCGACGCCGACGCCCAGGCCGAGACCGACCGCTGGCTCCAAGGGGCCGTCAAGCTGGTCGAGCCCACGAAGGAGGAAGTCTTCAAGGCGTGCAAGCAGGCGTTGGCCTTCGAGCGGATGCTCGCCGCAGAGGACGCCACGGTGCTTACCGTGGACTGCTACGGCTCCATGTGGGACAAGACGATCAAGCTTCCAGCCTACCCGTGCCTGGGCTTCTCGCGGCTGAACAGCATGGGCTTGGGCGGCATCTGCGAGTCGGACCTGCGGTGCGCGATGACCCACATCATCTTCCAGGGGCTGGCCGGCAAGCCGGGCTTTATCAGCGACCCGACGATGGACGAGTCGAGAAACGCGATCGTGCTGGCCCACTGCATGGGCACGGTAAACATGCAGGGGCCGGGCAAGCCCGCGTCGCCCTACAAGCTCCGCACCGTCATGGAGCGGCAGCAGGGGGTGGTGCCGCAGGTGTTTATGCCCGTCGGCCCGCGGGCCACGCAGGCGATCCTCGTCGGCATGGACACGTTGCTCTACTTCACGGGCGAGGTGATCGACGCCCCGGACGTGGACCGCGGCTGCCGCAGCAAGATCACGGTGAAGGTGGACGGCTCCGCGGAGAAGCTCTGGAAGAACTGGAGCGCGGGGCTGCACCGGAGCACCTGCTACGGCGACATCACGAAGGACCTGGAGCGATGGTGCCGCTTCACGAAGATCAAGATGGTCAACGAGGCGGTGTAGAGCACCGGTATGCTCCCCGAGACCATCCTCCAGTTCGGCACCGGCAAGTTCCTTCGGGCGTTCGCCGACCTGTTTGTGTACGAGTTGAACGAAAGCGGGACGGCGGCCGGCCGGATCGTGGCTGTGCAGTCGACCGGCACGGAGCGGGCGGCGGCCTGCAATGCCCGGCATGGCCGCTACCGCGTGGCGATCCGCGGGCTCTTGGAAGGCCGGACCATCGACCGGGTCGTCGAGGTCGGCAGCGTCAGCCGGGCGCTGGCCGCACAAACGGACTGGCGGGAAGTGGTCGGCTTGGCCCGGTCGCCGTCGTTGCGGATGGCGATTTCCAACGTCACCGAGGCGGGCTACCGATTGGAGCCCGAAGACACCCCAAACGATTCCCCGCCCCGCTCGTTCCCGGCGAAGTTGCTGGCCGTTCTCGCGGCGCGGTTCGATGCCGGCCTGCCCGGGCTTGTGATCCTGCCGTGCGAGCTTCTCGAACAGAACGGCGATCGCCTGCGCCGGCTTGTACACGACCAGGCCGAACGCTGGAAGGTCTCCGGGCAGCTTCGCGACTGGCTGGAGTCCGTCTGTCAGTGGCGCAACACGCTGGTCGATCGGATCGTTTCGGCCCCGCCGCCGGGCGACGAGTGGGCCCAGCACGATCCGCTCTACGCGGTGGCGGAGCCGTACGCGACGTGGTTGGTCGAGGGAGACTCGCCGCTTGGCGGCCTGGAGGCCCATCCGGCGGTGCAGCGGGTCGAGCGTCTGGAGCCCTACTACCTCCGCAAGGTCCGCATCTTGAACGGTGCGCACACGGCCCTGGTGGCCAAGGCCATGCCGCTGGGCTTTACGACGGTGCGTCAAGCGGTGCTCGATCCGCAGATCGGCCAATGGCTGCGGCGGCTCCTGTTCGAGGAGGTCGTCCCGGTGCTCGAAGGCCGCACCGAGAGCCCCGGCCAATTCGCGCAACAGACGCTGGAACGCTTCGCCAATCCGTTCCTGGAGCACCGCCTGGCCGACATCGCGCTACACCACGACGTGAAGCTCCAGACGCGGCTCGCGCCAACCTGCCGCGAATACGTCGATCGCTTCGGCTGCGAGCCGGGCTTGCTGGCGGAAATCGTCCGCGATTCCCGTTGACGGCGCCGCCCGGCGCCGGCTCATCGAGGGCTGCTGCCCGAAACCGCGCCAGCGACGCGGTGCCCGGGCTCAACGATCATTGTCCGCACCGCGCGGCGGATCGAGTATCGGTTGTTGTCGTGGAACCCGTGGCAGTCCGTCCTGCTGCGACTGGTGAGGCAATTGCGCTGCCCGCTCCGTTGCTGACCCTGATTCCCTGAAGCCGGAGTCCGG
>CAYGZI010000247.1:0-8110 GCA_964354245.1 uncultured Planctomycetaceae bacterium | reverse complement strand
GGGTTCGGACTGCTGTTGGCGTTGACGGTGGGCTGTGCGCTACTGTTGTGGCGGTCCCGGGGCGCGCCGGCGACGGCGATGGCGAGTAGCGCCGGTTCGGTCGCCTTGGGAAGGCCGGGCTTGCGCGCCGCCGATGTTTGGACGCCGGCAGCCGCGAAGGCCGCCGCCGCGGTCGAGTCGCCGCCGGCCGAGGAAGACCGCCTGGCCCCCGAGCCCACGCTGTGGCTGCGCCTGCGGTGGCTGGCGTTGGCCTTCGCGCCCAGCAGTCTGTTCTTGGGTGTTACCACCTTTATCTCGACCGACGTGGCTGCCTTTCCGCTCCTTTGGGTCATTCCCCTGGCGCTCTATCTCTTGACCTTCGTGCTGGTCTTTTCGCGCACGACGACTCTTCCGTACCGGGCCGCAACGCAGGGCAAGACGCACCTGAACCGGTTCTTCGACGCCCACCTCCCGAAATGGCTGGCCTGGGTGCTCAAGCCGTTGGTGGGCGGGCCGATCGAGCTGTTGGACCCGCACAGGCTGATGCTCCTGTCCCAGCCCGTGATCCTGGCGATTGTGCTCTACAAGACGGGCAGCGGCGCGTCGATGAGGACGATGGTGGCGCTGTTGCTGGCCGCGTTTTTCATTACGGCGATGGTCTGCCACGGCGAGTTGGCGCGGAGCCGGCCCAAGGCCAAGTATCTGACCGAGTTCTACATTTGGATGTCGGTTGGGGGGGTGATGGGCGGAATGTTCAACACGCTGGTAGCGCCCCTGGTCTTTGACTCCGCGTTCGAGTTTGCCCTGGTGATAGCCGTGGCCTGCATGTTGCGCCCCCGGTTCGGCAGGCCGCGCTGGCCGGCGATCTCCCGCTGGCTGGACCTGCTCGTCCCTTGCGCCCTGTTCCTCGTCCTGTACGTTCTGATGGCCTTCAACCAGCACGGGGAAGACAAGACGCGGTACCCCTGGGTCGGAAAGTTCAACCAGCGGCTCAACGCTGCCGTGGGCCGCGACCTCGAAGGCCTCGTCGGCTGGGTACCGAAACTGAGCCAGTGGCTTGACACCAGCTTTCCCCGGGGCACGGGGCACGTCGAGGAGGACGAGGAAACAGATGACGAAAACGGCCAGCAGTTGGCGGACAAGAAATGGGACCTGACCGAGGCCGGGCTCATCCTCGTCCTGGGCGGAATCGTGGCCTTTGCCTGCCAGCTCCGGCCGCTCCGCTTCGGCCTGGCGGTGCTCATGGTGCTCGTGGCCCAGGATCTCTGGTACGGTCCCGACCGCAACGGCGGCGATTCCTGGGACGGCGACGTCAAGACGATCGACCGGATCGTCTACCGGACGCGGTCGTTCTTCGGCGTCATGCGGGTCCGCGAGTTTGGGCGAGTGGAGGTGTCCCGGGACGCCGACGGCCGGGAAACCGAGGAAGTGATCTACCACTCCCATACGCTGCGCCACGGCACCACCGACCACGGCGAGCAGCGTTTTGACAACGGCTGGCAGCGCGAGCCGATCAGCTACTACTACCGCCGCAACGCCCTGAGCGACGTCGGCAACAGCCCTCTGGCCGACGTCTTCGAGAAGCTGATCGACCCGGTGCAGCACCGCGAGATCGGCGTTTGCGGCCTGGGGACCGGGAGTACGGCCGCCTACGGCAAGCGCGGCCAGACGATCACCTACTTCGAGATCGACCCGGCCGTGGTGGAGATCGCCACCAAGGCGATGATCGAGGATCCGGTCACGAAGGAAAGAACCCCGCTCTTCACGTTCGTCAACGACTCGGACGCGAAGGTCGAGATCAAGCTCGGCGACGCCCGGCTGACCCTGCAAAAGGAACCGGACGAAAAATACGACCTCTTGATCGTGGATGCCTTCAGCTCCGACGCCATTCCCGTCCACCTGCTGACCCGCGAGGCGGTCGAGCTCTACTTCCGCAAGTTGAATCCGGATGGAATCCTCGCGGTCCACATCTCGAACCGGCACATGGAGCTGGCCCCGGTGGTCGGAAACATCGCCAAGGCGGGGATCGGGGAGAACGACCAAGCGCCGCTGGAGCTGGCGGCGTTGCGCCGTGAAGACAACGCCGACAGCCGTGCGGACAAGTGCGGGTCCGACTGGATCGTTCTGGCCCGCAAGGCCCTGCGACTCGCCCCGCTGATGCTCCCACTGCCGGACGAGGTGGGCAGTCCGCAGTGGGAAACCATCCCACGCTACCGGAAGACGATCCTCTGGACCGACGATTTCTCCGATATCGTCAGCGTGCTGGTCTGGTGGAAGCACCAGCCGGCCATCACGCCGGAGACGGCCGCAGAAGGCGGCGCACCCACCGGGGGTGAATGAGCGAGGGCGAATCCATCATCCGGAGAACATCGCGTTCGATCCGGCCGCCAACGGGAGCGACGGTTCCTGGGACTTTTACGTGATCTCCGGCGTGCTCCGGGTCTTCAGCACTTTCGAGGCCGTGGCGAGTGTGGCCCTGGTGGATACGGGCCAACAGGATGCCTGAACGGCCGGGCTCATGCCAGGCTGGGCGTTTCCACCGGCTCGATCCGCTCGATGAGCAGAAGCGAGACCATCTCCATCCGCTCGTAGGGGTCGCTGGGCTCGCCGGCGAAAGAGAAAACGTTGATGATCGTGCGGCCGACGCGGACCATCTCCGGGTGGCGGATTTCGAATGTGCGCCCGCTGTTCAAGCAGATGCGGAACGGGCGGAACGGCACCGCGCGAACCCAAGTCAATAAGTCGTCAGGACGCATCGGCGGTCTCTCCGGTTTTCCTCTGTATGAGGTTCATGACGTCAATAGGGCCCCTCTAACAAAGCCTACGGTTGAGGCCCGCGCGCAGTCAAGAGTGCAGGAGAAAAATGGGGCGGGACGATTCTGGTCCCCGCAAGGAGTCTCGACCTCGTTTTTCACGGCCGAATCGGCACCTCGATCACCTGCGGCGCATCGGCCAGCAGCGACGCCGCCACCGCTTCGGCCAGCTCGTCCGGCTCGGCGATCCGCCGCGCCGCAACGCCCAGCGACCTGGCCAGACCCACGTAGTCGATCGCCGGCTCCACCACGTCCAGGCCAAGGAACCGCCCGGCATGGGCCTCGGGCAACCCGAGCACCCCGGCGCAGTCCTTGAGTATTTTGTACTGCATGTTGTTGGTGATGAGGAAGGTGACGGGGATGCGGTAGTGGGCCGCGGTCCAGAGCCCCTGGATGCCGTACATGGCCGAGCCGTCGCCGAGGATCGCCAGCACGGGGCGGTCGGGCCACGCCAGCTTCACCCCGATCGCGCAATTCAGCCCCCATCCCAGGGCCCAGCCCCGCTGGGCAAAATAGCCGCTCGTGTTCTTCAGGGCCCCGACCCGCTCGAAGTAGCAGGCGGTCGTGGTGGGCGACTCGTCGATCACCGCTACGTTCTCGGGCAAGACCCGCGAGAGCCGGTCCATCAGGTAGAGCGGGCTCACGGGCCGGAGCTTGCCTTGGCTTTCGGCTTCCCATCGCAGTTGCTCGCGCTCGTTGCGATGGGTCTCGGCCCGGCGCATCCCGCGGTTGCGGGCCGCGTGGACCTGCGGCGGCGTCATCGTGGCATCCAGCATGGTCGCCAGCTCCGCCAAGGCCGGCTTGGGATGCCCCCAGACGGCCGCGTCCAGCGGGTAGTTCTTGCCCAGCTCCCACGGGCTATCGTCCACCTGCACCAGGCGCACGTGCTCGGGGATGGGCCGCGGCGGCTCGTGGTAGATGTATTGCTGAAAGAGCTTCATGCCGGCCACAAGCACCGCGTCGAACTCCGCCAACCGCTCGCGGACCTCGGGCGACCAGAACGGGATGGGCGACGCCGAGAGCGGATGGGTTGAAGGAAAGCTGCACCGCCCGTGCGAGGTCGAGGCCTCGTGCATCACCGGGGCCCCGAGGCGCTCGGCGACGGCCACCAACTCGTCCACGGCGCCGGCCTCGCAGATGCGGCTGCCCACGAGAATGCCCGGGTTCTCGGCCGCGGCAAGGATCTCTGCCGCGCGGCGGACCGCTTCGGCGGCCGGGCGGATGTGCGGATCGGGGAGTTGCGGCGGGGTCAAGTCCAGCTTCGCCTCGGCCATTTGCACGTCCAAGGGCAGAGCGAGGAACACGGGACCGGTGGGTGGGGTCATGGCCGTCTGGATCGCACGCCGCACGGCCGCCGGCAAGTCCTCCGCCCGGCTCACCTCGGCGGCCCACTTGGTCCACGGCCGCACCGCGGCCACCATGTCGCCCCAGAGGATCGGCTCCTCGAACGCCATGCGCCGATCCTGCTGCCCCGCGGTGACCACCAGCGGAGTCCCCTCGCGGAAGGCGTTGTAGAGCATCCCCATGCCGTTGCCCAGGCCGCAGCAGATGTGCAAATTGACCACGCCGGGCGAGCCCGCGGCTTGGGCATACCCGTCCGCGATGGCCATGGCCGGCACCTCCGAGAGCGCGAGGATATACCTGATCCGCTCTTGGCGGACCAGGGCGTCCATGAGCGGCAGCTCGGTGGTTCCCGGATTGCCGAAGAGGTAGCGCACGCCGCAAGCGGCCAGCAACTCCAGCATCGCATCCATCGCAGTGGCGGGCATCGACGCAAGTCTAACCCGGCCGCGGGTACACTTCAACCGACCGCGCCACGCGGATTTGAGCGAACGAAAAAAGCCCACGGGTTGCAGCCCGTGGGCTTTGGAGGTTCTGGCAATGTTGGTCGAAGTCCTCGGGCGTTTCCACCCGTTTGTCACCGCGGGGCGACCCTGCGAGGCTGTGCCAGGTGCGGCGTCTCGCTGGCCTCGGCGGGGTAGACCGCGCGGTCGGTCTGAGAGACGATCCGCGGCGAGCGTGCGGCGGCATACGCCGATGCGCCCGGCTTGGCCGACTTCGTGGGCGTCCCGGCAACGCTCTGGCCGCACTGGGAGCAGGTAGCCCGCCGGGCAGTTGACGCAGCATATTCCGGCGCCCCGCCGCAACTGGAACACCCGCCGTTGGAGCCGCCGTTGGAGCCGCCGGTGAAGTTGCCGTAGTTGTCGCACGGGTCGCAGCCGTCGGGCGGGTCGCCGTACCAGTCGCCCCAATACCGTTCGCCGCACCCGCTGCCGCAGAACGTGCCGCAGCGGAGGAACCCGAAGAGCCAGGTCAGCGGGCCGGGGCGACGGCAGTCGTAAACGTCGCCGCACGTCTCCCCGCAGGGCTCGCAGGCATTGGCGCAGACGCGGCACCCGAACACGCGATGCACCCGGCACCTTGGGCCGCGCGGACCTGTCGCCACGCCGCACCCCGCCTCCTCCGCGGGGGCGACGAACGCGGCGCACGAACCGCACGACCCGTCTTGGCAATGGGTGGCATCGCAAAGGCTGTTCGGGCCGAACGGCTCATACACCAGGGCATGGATTACCCCGCAGCCGCCGGCACTCGCCAGCAGCCCGCCGACAAACAGAATTATCGCTGCCCGTTGGATCATCTTGATATCCTCTCTGGCTGAACCGACACCCCCGACCGGTGGCCCCCGCAGGCGGATCGCCCCCGGGGACAATGCTCTCGCCCCATTTGGAGCCGTCTCTACCCTGTGCTTATCGGCCAAATATCCGGAGGAATCGAGAAAATCGCTACAATCGGAAGGCCCTTTGTGATCCCTAGAGCGGCATTAGACCTCCCAACTTATCACCCGATCGACCTCAGACGTGGAAACACCGCCCCGGGGCCGCCTCCCGACTGCCACCTGGAAACCGCCCTCGCAAAGGCTTACAATCGAAGGAGGATCGAGGGCACGAAAGCTACCCAAGGTCCAAAGCTCAGGGGCTGCGACCCCTGGGCTTTCCGAGCCTCCCCTCGCGTGGTGGTTACAGCACCCCAATGTCCCACAAGCTCTCCACAATCGACGCTGCCATCGACGCCATCGCCCGCGGCCAGATCGTCGTGGTCATGGACGCCGAGGATCGCGAGAACGAAGGGGACTTCCTCTGCGCGGCGGAGAAGGTGACGCCGCAGATCGTCAATTTCATGATCACGCACGGCCGGGGGCTCCTCTGCATGCCGGTGCTGCCCGACGTGTGCGAGCGGCTCGACCTGGCCCCGATGGTCCGCGAGAACACGGCCCCCTTGGGCACCTGTTTCACCGTTCCCGTGGACCATCGCCGTTGCCGCACGGGGATCACCGCCCAGGAGCGTGCCGCCACGATCCTGGCGATGCTCGATCCGACGAGCACCCGGGCCGATTTCGTCCGCCCCGGCCACCTCTATCCCTTGATCGCCAAGGAGGGCGGCGTGCTGAGGCGGGCGGGGCACACCGAGGCCGCGGTCGATCTGGCCCGCTTGGCCGGTCTTCAGCCGGCCGGCGTGCTCATCGAGGTCCTCGACGAAACCGGCGACCGCGCCCCGCGGGACCGGCTCTACGAGATCGCCCGGCACTTTCACCTCGAGATCATCACCATCGAGGATCTCATCCGCTACCGGCGCCGCAGCGAGAAGCTGGTGTATCGCCAGGCGGAGGCCAAGCTGCCCAGCCGCTACGGCGACGGCCGGGTGATCGTCTACGGAGTGAAGTACGAGACGCAGGAGCCGGTGGCCATTGTGCTGGGAGACCCGGCCGCCTTGCCCCCGCCCCAGGCGCCGCTGGTGCGGCTCCACTCCTCCTGCTTCACCGGCGACTTGCTGGCCTCGCTCCGATGCGACTGCGGCGACCAGCTCCACATCGCCCTGGAGATGATCAGCCGCGAAGGGGCCGGCGCGTTGGTCTACTTGCCCCAAGAGGGCCGCGGCATCGGACTGGTCGAGAAGGTCAAAGCCTATGCCCTCCAGGACAAAGGGCTCGACACCGTCGAGGCCAACCTCGCCCTGGGCCACCAGGTCGACAGCCGCGACTATGGGGTCGGCATTCAGATCCTCAAGGACCTCGGGCTCTCGCGGATCCGCCTCCTGACGAACAACCCCAAGAAGACCGACGCCTTCATTTACGGCGGATTCGATCTGGAGGTGGTGGACCAGGTGCCGATCCTCGGCCCGGTCCACGAGCACAACGCCCGCTACCTCGACACCAAGCGCGACAAGCTCGGCCACCGGCTGCCGTAGTCCGGCCCGGCCGCGGGCGCCCGTTCATAAAGCCGCGACCGGCGGTCGCGATCCCAACTCCCGCGACCGGCGGTCGCGGCTTTGTGACTCACTCGTTGCGACTCGATTCGCCACCCAGCCAACGCTCGATGACCACGACGATGTAATCCGCTTGTTCGCTCGTGAGCGGTACACCCCGCGGGATGAAGTGCCACTTCTCCAGGCACGCGCGGCAGCACGTGGCCGTGGCGTGCTGGGCGATGAAGGCCGGGTGGCCGCGCATCGGCGTCTGCCGGCCGTCCTGGCGCGGCTCCGCCGGCGCAAGCCGTTGGGCAACGAACTGCCGGGCATGTTCCAGGACCACCGGCAGTGTCTTCTCCGCCAAGTACCCCCGCTCTTTCGGCCCCGGGCGAAAGCGGCTGCGAAACGTGCTTCGCGCCAAGGCGGCGAACAACTCGTCCAAATCGCGCATGAGGGTTCGGGGTTCAGGATTCGGGGTTCGGGGTTCAGGGTTCAGGGTTCAGGGTTCAGTGAAGCAGACGCTCTCGTTCTGAACCCTGAACCCTAGTCCCTAGTCCCTAGTCCCTAGTCCCCGAACCCTGAACCCTAGTCCCTGGATTCTACCGCCCCGGCCCCCAGCCCGCACCCCGCTTGCCAGGCCGTCGGGGGCCCGGTACAATCCCGAGGGTCAGCACTCAGGTCGGGCGGAGGGTGTGATCATGCCGACACCTGTTCTGCCACGCTTGCTCTTGGGAGTCGCCGGTCTCGGCGCGGTCGCCGTCGCCTATTTCACAGCCGGCTGGAGGCTCGCGGTGAGGCAGGTCGAGGATCAATCCCCAGTCGCTCGGGCCCGGCGGGAGATGGTCGAGCGCCAGCTCCGCAACCGCGACGTCCGCGACCCGCGCGTCCTGGAGGTGATGGGACGCGTGCCGCGCCATCTGTTTGTCGCCCAAGAGTTCCGGGACGAGGCCTACGACGATCACCCGCTCCCCATCGGTCACGGCCAGACGATCTCCCATCCTTACATCGTCGCCCTTATTACGCAACTGGTCAGGCCCAAGCCCGGCGACCGGGCCCTCGACGTGGGCACGGGC
>CAYGZI010000246.1:0-8150 GCA_964354245.1 uncultured Planctomycetaceae bacterium | reverse complement strand
GACCTCTTCCGGGACCTCCTTCAGGGTCTGAAACATGAACAGGAAGTACCACTCCGGCTTGGTGCCTTCCGGGGTCGAGGCCATCGGGTCCGCCTTCACGCCCAACTCCCAAGGATAGAGCGACGCCAGGACCGCGAGAATGCCGAGGGCCAGATACCAGCCCACCATGTCCCGGACGAGGAAATGTGGCACAAACGGCATGGACGGCACCTTGTCTTCCCCGCCGCAGCGCTCGGCCACGCCCTGGGGAACACTCATGCCGTGCTTCTGCACCAGGAACAGGTGAACTCCCAGGATGGCGAAGGTGACAATGGGCAGAATCACCACGTGGAGCGAGTAGAACCGGGCGAGGGTGTCGCCGGTGACCTCTTTGCCGCTTCGCGCCAAGAGCAGCAGTTGCTCGCCCACCAACGGCACTGCCCCCACGATCGCCGTCCCAACCCGCGTGGCCGAAAACGCCAGCTTGTTCCACGGGAGCAGGTATCCGCTGAACCCAAAGGCCATGAAAACCACGAGCAGCAAAACTCCGGTAATCCAGGTGACTTCGCGCGGGCGCCGGTAGGCGCGCATGATGTACGTCGTGAGCAGGTGGAGGAAGAGCACCCCGATGAGCAGGTTCGCGCTCCAGGAGTGGATCGAGCGGATGAGCCAGCCGTAATCCACCTCGGTCATGATGGCCCGGACGCTCTCAAAGGCTTGGTCCGGGGAGGGCTTGTAGTGGAGGGAGAGGAGTGCCCCGGTGATGACTTGGATGGCGAAGAGGAAGAGGGCCATCCCCCCCAGAAAGTAGAAGATGGTTGTCCGGTGGATGGGGACGCGTTTCTTGGCTGCCAGTGCCTGGAGACCGTCCAGGCCCAGGCGCTCGACGAAGAACGCCTTCAGACGCTCCCATCGCCCGGTGGCGCCAGGCCGGTCGTCAGGTGGTACGGGAGACAACGATCTCCTCCTGTCCGGGTTTTCCCTGTCCGGGCTTGCCCGTCTCTCGAAGGGTTACTTTGTACTTTTCCAGCGGGCGCGGCGGCGGGCCGGAGACGTTCGTCCCGTTCACATCGTACACGCCGTTGTGGCAGTTGCAGAAGATGTCGGCCTTTTCGGGGCGGTATTCGACGGTGCAATCCAGGTGGGTGCAAATCGCGTTGAAGGCCTTGATGTCGCCGTCGAGGAGCTTCTGGCCTCCGTCGAGGCGTTTTGCGCCGTCGGGAGTGAGGACGAGGAGGCAGGGTTTGCCGCCGAAATTGAAGGGACGCGGCCAATGGCCCTCGGCGTCCGGCTTCAACTGGTTGGGTGTGTACGGCGCGACCACCTCCGGGGCCCCCGAAGTGGTCGCCTCCCGCGGCCGAAGAAACCGCACCACGGGGTAGAACAAGGCCGCAAGGGTTGCCGCGATAACCGCCTGAAGGCTGTGCAAAAGCCACCGGCGCCGGGATGAAGATTCGGGCATCTCCGCCATGATCCGTTGCCGCCAATCAAGTCGAATTCTGTAGGAAGCTCTAAGGGAAATCCCTATAGCAAACCAACGGGGTAATGTCAAACTTGGGGCATGTTGGTCGAGTTTCCCCGTCCCTGGGGAGGGCAAGCCCACCGCCGGCAACGCGGACATTGCGATTTCGCCAAATGAGCGGGCCTACCACTGACCGGCCGTCCGTTCCATGAGCGGCTTGGATCACCCATCCGTATCAAGGCAGCATACAGTATACGCAGGCTATTGACGGGTGCAACAAGCCGACGTAAAGTAGCGTGATAAAGATGGGGCGGTTTGCTACGGTCTTAGGAGTATTGTACCCTGTTGGGCCTCGTAAGCAGCATGGGGCAAGGAGAGAATGTCATGAAGTTGTCGCGAGCGGTCGTCGTGGGGACCATCGCTGCCGTGATTTGCGCGGCATCGGCCTTGGTCGTGAGCAACGTGAATTCGCAGCCGCCGGAGGAGAGCGCGGCCGCCGAGCCGGCGCCGCCGGCAGGCCAGACGTACACCGGGGTCAAGAAGTGCGCCGCTTGCCACCTCAAACAGTACCAATCGTGGAAGAAGTCCAAGCACTTCAAGGAGGCGTGGGACAGCGTCCCCGCGAAGTACAAGGCGGACCCCAAGTGCATCAACTGCCACGCCACCGGATACGGCCAGCCGAGCGGGTTCAAGGACGAGACGTCCACGCCGGCCCTGAAGGGAACGTCCTGCGAGGCATGCCACGGCCCCGGAAGCGAGCACGACAAGCTCTGCACGCCGCTCTTGAACGTCAAGAAGCTCAGCCCCGAGCAAGAGAAGATCGCCAAGGATTCGATCTACAAAGTCCTTCCAGGCAACGTTTGCCAGCGGTGCCATGCATCCCAAGGTCACAAAGACCATCCCAAATACGAAAAGGAGTAGCACCCCCGGTGCCGGTCGTTGTCCGCTCTTGAGTGGCTCCGCTGTGCTTCCGGTCTAGACGGGCCGGGGCGCGTTTCCGGAACTTGCCCGGCCTTTCCCGGCGGGATAAGGATCGGGGACCGGAGTTTGCGGGCGGAGTCGTCTCGCTCTTGGGGTTCGGCGCGCGGTTTCCCGTTCTTCCCGTGCGTGGACCTGCGCGGAGCCGCGGCCGAGTCTATCGCTTATCGCCGAGCCGTGAGGCGCTGCCATCATCGGTGAAGACCTCCAGGGAACCGGACGCATGAACTTGCTGTTGACGCTCCTCTTGCTGGGCGGGACGGCCGCTTCGGCGCAGGATGCTGCGGCGCCGAAGGCGGCCGCGCCGGCTAGCACGGCGGCACCGACAAAGAAGCCCCCGCCGCTGAAGGGCTCGCAGGTCAAGCTGGCCGACAACGGCTGCTGCTTGTGCCACACGGACCCCGACCTGTGGGACGCAGAGAAGCGGCGGCTGTTCATCGCCAAGGAGGCCCTGGCCAACGACGTTCACTTTCAGAAGGGGGTCAGTTGCCACGACTGCCACGGGGGCAACGTCCGCGCCCAAGACATCAGGGAGGCTCCGCACGCGGAAGAAGACGGCTTCGGCAGCCTCCGGCCGATGCCCAAGGATTTCTCCAAACCGCCCGAGAGCATCCAGCATATCCGGGAGCGCTGCGCCCACTGCCACGAGCCGCAGAGCCGCGAGTTGTCGGCGAGCGGGGGGGTCCATGCCAAGGCGGGACCCAAGGATGAGCGCGGGAAACGCACGCCGCTGGCCTGCGACAAGTGTCACGGCACGGTCTCGCACCAGTTGTTCCCCAAGACCGACGAGCGTTCCAAGGTTTTCATCGACAACCAGGTGGAGACCTGCGGCGCCTGCCACGAAGATTACCTGGCGCTCTACAACGACAGCGTCCACGGGCAGGGCCTGCACAAGATGGGGTTGTCGGTCACGGCCGCGTGTGCGGACTGCCACGGGGCGCACGCCATTTTCTACAAGAACGACCAGCGGAGCAGCCTCCACCCCACGCACGTGGCCGCCACCTGCGGCCGATGCCACCGCTTCATCGCCGAGCGGCTCCAGAAGAGCGTCCACGGGAACGGCGAGGGGCCGGGAAAGCCGGCCAGACGGGCGGCCCCCGGCGGCAAGACGTTCGAGCGTCCGAGCTGCACCTCCTGCCACCAGGGCCACGACCTGGCCGATCCGGAATCCGCCATTTTCCGGCAGCAGTTGCCCAACCGCTGCGGCAACTGCCACGCCAGCCTATCGCACGATTACGCCATGAGCATGCACGGCGAGCTGACCGCGCTGGGGTACGGTGCGGGCGCCAAATGCTCCGACTGCCACGGGGCCCACGACATTCTGGCCGTCGACAATCCCGCATCGACTCTCTCCGAGGAGAACCGGCTCGCGACGTGCGGGAAGTGCCACCCCCACGCGACCGCCAACTTCGTGAAGTTCGATCCGCACGCGGATCACACGGACCCCGAGCGCTATCCGCTCCTTTACTGGATCTATACGGGGCTGATGGCCGTGCTGATCCTGACGTTCTGCGTCTTCGGCATCCACTCGCTGCTTTGGTTTGTGCGCGGGCTGATCGACGTGTTCAACCACAGGCGTCCCCGGGGCCTGGTTCCCGGCCAGCCCGCTTACGTGCGATTCGCGCCGTACCATCGCGTGGCCCATCTGTGCCTGTTGATTTCGTTTCTGGGTTTGGCCTTGACGGGGCTGCCCTTGAAGTACAGCCAGTACCAGTGGGCGAAGACCTTGGCGTACTGGCTGGGCGGGTTTGAATCGACGGGCTTGTGGCACCGCATTTTCGGGTTAGTGACCTTCGGTTGTTTTGCGGCATACATCGTGCGCTTGGGGCGGACCTATCGCGGTTCGCGAAGGGAGAAGACCCCGATCCGACGGGTCCTGTTCGGGCCGGACTCGCTGCTGCCGAACCTCCGCGATTTCAAGGACTTTGCCAGGATGCTCGGCTGGTTCTTCGGAATCTCGCGCAAGCCGACCTTCGAGCGGTGGGCTTACTGGGAGAAGTTCGATTTCTGGGGGGCGTGCGCGGACATCACCATCATCGGCTCGACGGGGCTGATCCTGTGGTTTCCCAATCTCTTCTGCAGCTTCCTTCCCGGCATGACCTTAAACGTCGCCAAGGTGATCCACTCGACGCTGGCCCTACTGGCGACGGGTTTTGTGTTTGCCATCCATTTCTTCGCCACTCACTTCCGCCCGGACAAGTTCCCCGCGGACCTCTCGGTGCTGATCGGCCTGGTGAGCGAGGAGGAGATGAAGGAAGAGCGGCCCGAGTATCTGGAGCGATTGCGCCGCGAGGGGAAACTCGAGCAACTGCAAGCCGTGGCACCTTCGCGGAGACAACTCTGGTTGACGAGGATCGGCGGCTTCTTGGCGCTGGCGGCAGGTCTGGGCCTGCTGCTTTCCATGATCGTTGCGAGCTTGGCGGCATGAGGAAATCGCGATGAGTGACGACGGCTCCGTAGCGCCGCAATCGCCTCCTTCCGACGCGGCGCCGGCAGGGCCGGAAGACGGCTCGCCGGGCGGCGGTCTGAGAGGCTTCCTGCTCGGCCTGCGCAGAGCGGGCCTGCGCGCGCTGGCCGTGTTGGGGGGGCTCGCGTTTTTCCTCCTGCTGTCGGCCGGCGCCGCCGGCTGGTACACCTCGCGGCCGGAGTTCTGCAACAGTTGTCACATCATGGAGCCGTACTACAAGTCCTGGCAGAATTCGACCCATAAGAACGTGCCCTGCATCGATTGCCACTTTGCGCCGGGGTTTGGGGGAAAACTCCGCGGCAAGATGCTCGGGCTGGTGCAGTTGGCCAAGTACGTGACCTCCACCGAAGGCCCGCGCCCCGCGGCCGAGATTCCGGACGAAAGCTGCCTGCGGTCCGGCTGCCACGAGAAGCGGCTGCTCTCCGGGAAGGTGACCTTCCAGGGGATTCCGTTCGACCACGAGCCTCACCTGAAGGACCTCCGGCGCGGGAAGAAGCTCCGCTGCACGAGTTGCCACAGCCAGATCGTCCAGGGCACGCACATGGCCGTCACCGAGTCGACCTGCTTTCTCTGCCACTTCAAGGGGGAGGAATTCAACGCGGGCCTCGGGACCTGCAACCGCTGCCACCCGATCCCGGACCAGAAATTCGACCTTGGCGGCGGGGTCATGTTTACCCACGAGCTGGCCCTCAAGAGGGACGTGGATTGCGCTAATTGCCACGGGGACTTGATCCGCGGCAAGGGAGAGGTGCCTCGCGAGCACTGCGCGGTCTGCCACAACCGCGAGGACGACCTGAAGCGGATCGACGACCACGAGTTCATGCACAAGAAGCACGTCAGCGAGCACAAGGTGGACTGCCTGGCATGTCACCTGCGGATCGAGCACTCGCTGGACCGCCAGAAGATCGAGCACGCCGCCTCCGACTGCCAATCCTGCCACCCCGACCACCACCGCGAGCAAGTGAACATGCTCCGCGGCCGGGGCGCCCAGACCGTCCCCGCTGAGACCAACGGCATGCTCTCCGTCCGGCTGGAGTGCCGCACCTGCCACCAGAAGAAGGAGGTCTCAAGCACGGGGACCGTCGTCTGGAAGGCCTCGGGCGAGGTGTGCGCCATGTGCCACGACCGCTCCACGGCCCAGCGGCTGGAGTCGTATCGGCCGGAGACGAAGAAGGCGCTGGACGACATCGAGTCGGCCGTTGGGCGGGCCCGCGAGGCACTCAACTCGGCACAGGTCGCCCCGGACCGGAAAACGGCGATCGCGGCCCAGCTCGACGCGTTCCGGCACGATCTGCTCTTTCTCCGCGTGGCCAACCCGGTCCACAACATTCACTACGCGACGACGCTCACCAACACCGTGCTGGACCGCCTGTCGGCAGTGTGCCGCGAGCTGAAGATCGCGGAGCCGAAGGTGAAGCTTCCGACGCCGCTGGAGGGACGGAAACCGGAGCCGGCAACTCCGGCCGGCAAGAAGTGACGGCTCTAAAAGACCGCGCTCAGCCCGCCCAGGACCCCGTGGACCTGGCCGCTGTCGGCCGTTCCGCCCAGGTCCCTGTAGTCGAAGAAGTTGTAGCGGAAGAACACGGTGATCCGCTCGCGGGCCAGGTAATCGACACCCGCCGTCACGCGGTTTGTCTGCACGACGACGTCGGAGAGCGAGGGGATCAGCGTCCAGTCCGGGACGATCGTCGTCGGAGGGGCAGTAGTGTCGGACGGGTCAAGGGCGGTTGCGGGCGAGGGCGCCGAGAGGATGCGGTCGTGGCCCCAGGTGTACTCGTAGCCGCCGGTCAGCCTCACTCGCTCGGTGCATGCGTAGGTGGCACCGAGGTTGATTACCTGGGCCTGGCCGCCGTAGCGCCAGCGGCTCTGGAAGGCGTCGGGCTCGAAGTAGTCGCGGGCCCCGATGAAGTTGGGAGGCGGGCTCCCGTTCGCAACCGGCGAGCCCGTCGTATTCAGCAGGTTGTCGCCGAAGAGATCGCCCAACGTGATCGTTTGGTCGATCCAGTTGGTGAAGCTGGCGTAGCCGCCGGTGAGCGACCACTTGCTCGATGGGGCATACCAGGCGCTCACGACGACCGGATAGTTCAGCTCGTCGAAGCCGATCTCTCGCGGGTTGGTGTGGAACACGGCGAACGCCTGGCCCAGGTTGTCGAATTCCGTGCGGTTGTTGCGGGCCTCGACGCCGACCGTGGCGGTGACGAGGAAGTTGCTCGCCGGCATCCAGGTGCCGCCGATCTCGACGACGTTGATCTGGTCGGGTTGGTTGGTGTTGAGTTCGCCGTTGGTTGCGCGGAAGCCGAAGAGCGGGTTGTGAATGTTGGTATACTTGTAGCGCAGGAAGGTGTCGAAGCGGGACGACCAACGCATTGAGGCCGTGACGTTGACCGCATTGGTGACGGTGTCCGGCTGCTCAAATTCCCAGGTATCGAAGACCTGGGGGGGGCCGAGCGCGGTGACCCACCGGGCGTCTTCGGCCTCGTAATCGGCATAGTCCCGATTGAGCCGGGCCCACTCGTAGCCTCCAGTCAGCGCAAACCCTCTCGCGGCCGGCCAGCCCGATGTGAAGGGCTTCCACTGGCCTTTCAGGCCGGCGGCGGTCCGGTCGTAGTCGATCGGATGGTGGTAGTCGGCGATCGTGTCGCCCCCTTGGACCAGCGGCGCCTCGGGAAAAGTCGTCGGTAGTTGGTTGTCTTCCTTGGACTTCTTGGCGTAGGCCGTCCACTTCATGTTCTCGGCCCGGTCGTTCGTCCAGCGGAGGTCGAACCCGTTGAAGAAGCGGTGGGTGTCGCGGTACTTGTTCTCGGTGTCGCCCACGTACATGTAGGCATAGAAGTGGTCGTAGTCCGTCACGTCGCAGCTCAGCTTGAGCCGGTCGATCTGCGTGAAGTTGTCCACCAGGACGTCGTAGGGGATGTCCGCCCCGGTGATGGGCCACCCGTCGTGGCTTGCATTCGAATAGCGGCGCGTCACCACCTGGTCGTTCTGGTCGAAGGCCCGCATGGTCCGCGAGTATTCGGCGGTGATCGGCCCGAGTTTGGCCTCGAGGATGGGCTCCACCTCGGTCGTCCGCCAGTCGATGTGCTGCGGCTGGGCCAGCAGGTGGCAGCGGTTGCCGGTGGGCTGCCCCGCCGTGATGAGGCTTTCGTCGAAGCAGTGACCCAACTTCGAGGCCTGGCGGAACCCCTCCTTGTCCATTCCCCAGACGTTCAACCGCCACTTCAAGTTCTCGGTGATGGTCCCCTTGAAGCTCGTCTTGAACTCCTG
>CAYGZI010000245.1:0-8171 GCA_964354245.1 uncultured Planctomycetaceae bacterium | reverse complement strand
CTCCGCTGTCGGCCGAACTGGTCACTGGAATAATGATCGACAGGAGTTGCCGGGCTTCGAGCGACTCGAGACGCAGCCGACGACTGCATGCGCGAGCCCGGTCGAGGGCCCGTCGGCCTGGTCGCGGTCCGGAGGAGAAAGCCAAACACAGGCAACGGCGTGTAGTGTCAACGAGCCAAGCCACAGCAGTACCTCCCGCAAGTGTCAGATCACAGCACCCATGCCGACGACGAATCCCTCCAGGGTGACACGGCAGCAAGCACCTCCATATATGGGTAGGTTAACCTGGAAGAGTGTACCCCGCAAGGACCCCGTGGTCCGACCCCAAAAGAAACCGCGAGACCAACTCTACAGAGGGGACAAGGGCGCTGCGATGCCGGCACGGCCCGGCTCGGAAGCCGGCATGACGACGCAGAGCCGGCGTGACGACGCAGAGCGTCGTTACGAGGTGATGCCGGGGCGCCGGACCGGGCCGACACGGCCCGGCTCTGAACCCTGAACCCCGAACCCCGAACCCTGAACCCTGAACCCTACTTCGCTGGGGCGAAGCACTCCAGCCGGCCGTCGTCGAGGGCCACGAAGAGTCGGCCTGCGCTGTCGATCGCTGCCCCGTTGCGCACGGCTGGCGCGGGGAGGTCTTCGCGCCAGAGGTCGGAGCCGTCATTCAACTGCACGGCCGCCACCAGCGGTCTCGATCTGGCCGCCTCGCCGACCTGTCCGGCGGCAATCATCGCGGTGGGGCCGACGACAAAGCTGTTGAACTTGCGCGGCGAGCGGTCCGCCCAAATCGCGCCGGCAAGCGGCTTCGCCAACGGGCGCGCGGCGAGCTTGCGCACGGGCGGCGGCTGCGCCTCGCCGGGCTTGGGCGGGGCCAGCATCGCCAGACGCGTGTGCTGGCTCCCCTCGTAGGCCGCCTGGTAGCTCAGCCTGCGCCCGTCGGGCAACCGGTAGTCCAGCGACGTGAACTGCCCGTACTCCGGATAGTACGGGTAGAAGGCCGTCGCGTGCTGCGAGCCGACCGCATGGACGGGCTCGTTGAGGCATCGGCCCGTCGCGAGATCGAAGCGGGCCGTCTGATAGACGGTGCCGCCGGAGAAGCAGAGGGCGTTGCCCTCCAGGGAGAGTTCGCCCTGGAGGCTGATGCCGCTTTTCACGCGGTCGGAGAGCTCGCCCGAGCGGCCGTTGTGCCAGCGGACTTTCCCCGTGACGGCATCGAGGGCACAGACGTGGGTGCCGTCGTAGTTGGCGATGCCGGCCGCGGCGTAGAGCACTCCGTCCTCGACCACCACGCCGCCGGCCACCGGCCAGGTGGAGATCAGCCGGCCGTACACGGGGATCCAGCGATCCTCCGGCGCGACGCGGAAGCTCCAAAGCCTGCGGCCGGTCGCCGCCTCGAAGGCATAGACCCGGCCGTCCGCAGAGCCCGCGTAGAGACGCCCTTCCCAAACGGCCGGCGCATGGAAGATCGCCCCAGCCGTATAGACTTGCCATTTGACCCTGCCGGTCGCCGCGTCCATCGCCCGCAGCACGCCGCAGTCGTCGCCGGTGAAGACGAGATTCCCGGCGGTAATAGGGCCCGTGGGCCGGGCGGGCGACGGCGCCTGGAAGGTCCATTGCCGCTTGACCTTCTCGGGCACAACGGCGACGGTGGCCCGGGTCCTGCGGTTATCGCCTCCCGAGCACGGCCAATCGCCGGGCAGGATGGGGAGCTTCTCGATCACGCTCGGATCGCCTTCGCCGGGTTCGAGGCGTGCGGCGTCTTGCGTCCCGTCGGCAGGCTTTCCGGCCGGTCCGACCGCCACGTGGCCGTAGAACGACAGCGGGCACCCGCACATCCACGGCCCCCAGTAGAGCAAGCCATTGGCGATGACCACGCCGTCCTGGCAGGGCGGGCGCATGGGCGCGAGGTGCTGCGGGTTGTCGTCGGAGGTGCGGATCTGCATGGTCCCTTCGGCGGCGCGGTAGAAGATGCTGTCCAGGCTGCCGGTGGCGCGGGTACACGAGCGGCGGTTGGGCAGCGACGCGAGGGTCTCCCAGGTGTCGTAGCTCATTTTGCCCCCGCCCGGGCCCACGGCGTAGAACCCGTCGTCGCGGAGGATGAGGTGGAGGTTGCCGCCCGGCTTTTGCCAGACGAGCTTGCCGTCGGCCGCCGAGGCGACCACGAGATTGGGCCGCTGCGGGCCGGCGAAATAGACGTACTTGTCGCTGCACTTGAGGTAGTTAGTGGTCGAATAGCCCTCCCGAGGATTCTGCGCCCGGCCGGTCGGCCCGATTGCCCGGAGCAGGGCCGGGTCCGAAGCCTTCCAAAGGACCTTGCCGACCCGCGCGTCGAGACACGCGAGGAACTTCTCGGGGCTGTAGAAGTAGACGCGGCCGCCCTTCATTGCCAGGCCGCGCCCGTCGATGTAGTCGTCCTCGCGGTGTCGCCAGAGGATCTGCCTGCTCTGGGGGTCGATGGCCACGAGGGTCCGCCCGAAGGCGAAGTTGGTTTTCGGGTCCTTGTATTCGTGGCCTTCCCACATGCTCCAGGGCCAGTGCCCGAGGCCTGGGACCTGGGAGCGGACGGTCTTGGGCCGGACCTCTTCGCCGCCGACCATCGCGTAGAGCACGTCGCGCCCGCCGGGCCCGGCCTCAAGGGCCATCCACTTCCAGACGGGGCCGTCGGCAACGTCCTCGGGAACGACGATCTCGCTGCGGAGCTGGCCGGTGCGGGCGTCGATGAGCTTGCACGACTGGTCGTCGGCCAGGTAGAGCACGTCCGGCGTGGCGATCATCGTGCAGCGGTGGATCACGAAGCCTTCGCGCAAGGGCCGCTGCCAGAGGATCGCCCCGTTGTAGCCGTTGATGCCCACGAGCGTGTTGAGCACGGCGTTCTGGTTGGCCTTGTGGGCGATGTGGCCGAAGGCCTTGAAGACCCGCCCGGCGGAGGCGACCGTGACCTCCGGCATGGGCGAGAACATCGGCTCGGCGAGGAACTGCGTCCGGTAGGGCGCCAGCGCGAGCCGGTCGAGGGATTGCGGGTTGTTGTCCGGGCCGTGGAAGGGATGGCTCCAGGAGTCGATCCCGGCCGGAAAGGGCTTGACGATCTGCCGGTCGCCGAGGATCGCCTTCCCTTCGGGGTGCAGCACGCGGAGCAACTCCTGCTCGGAAACTTGCGTCCGGGCTGCGGGGGAGACCCAGACGGTCCCGGCGAGATTGTCGGCCAGATGGATCCGCTGGTACGGGCCGCGATCGACGAACACCCGCTTACCCAGCAGGCCCGCCGCGTCGGCCGCTTTGCGCACGGCGAGTTCCTCCTCGGCGCTGGGCGACTGGAAGTACACGAGGGCCTCGCCTTTCGAGGCAAGGTCCGTCACCAATTCGGGCCCGCGGGCCTCGGGCAGGCCGAGGACCACGCAGATCCCTTTTGAGAGCTCCACACGGGCTGGGGCGTCTTTCGCCGCGCCCGCGGTGCTCGTCTCGGCGCCTGACGCCGGCATGGAAACGGCGCAAAGGCCGAGCCAAGCCAGCCAACCGCACACGCCTCTTGGATTGATTCTCCTCATCGCCGACCCTCCTGTCTGTAGGTTTCGCCGTGCAATCCGCGCCCGCCAGTGTGCCACAAGCTGCCGGTCCCCGTCAAGCGTCTTGCGGTTGTGGCATGCGGCTGCTATTCTCGGAGCGGTGTCTAATCGCCCAGGCCGGTCCCCGCCCGATAGCCGGCAGTGCAAAGTACCCGCCGAGCAGAAGACCCGCCGCACTCGACGGGAAGTTCTTCACAAGCTCTGACCAGCCAACCCATCCCACTCGAAGCGCAAAGGAGACAAGCGTGTCGGCAAAGGCATTGTTGCTCGCAGTGTTGACGGCAATCGTCGCAGGCCAGCCGGTCCCGGTCTGGGGCCAGGAGAAGCCCGCCGCGGCACAGTCGGCCGACGGGCAATCCAAGAAGTGGACCTTTGACTCAAGCGAAGCCCTGGCCGGCTGGACGGTCACGGGCGATGCGGCCATCGACGCCGCCAAAGGCCGCGACGGCAAGGGCGGTTCGCTGAAGGTCGGCCCCGGCGCCAAGGCGATCTTGAAGCTCCGCGGTCAGGACGCCTCGGGCAAGGTCGAGATGTGGGTCTACGACGACGGCACCACGCCCGAGAGCCCCAAAGCCCCGCGCGTGGGCCCGCGATGGGGCCTGCTCCAGGGCGACGGGAAGCTGCTGGCCGTGGGCATCCTCTACGCGAGCTATCTTGGCGGCAACGAGGGTTACACCGCCACGGCCTGCGACGGCAAGGACTGGTTCAACCAGTTGTTCTGGCTCGGCGTCAACCGCAAGCCGGCTGGCTGGCGCAAATGGACGTTCGATTTCGACGCCGAGGCGGGCATCCAGGTCCTCCACAACGACCGAGAGCTGGGCGCGGTCGACTCCGGCAAGACCGGCTTGCAGGGCTTTAGCGCGATCGCCATCTGGGGCGATAGCGGCAAGGGCCAGGGCCAGACGATCTGGGTGGATGACGTATCGGTCACCCTTGGCGGTCCGACGAAGCTCGTTGTCGCCGGCGAGGCCAATCCCTACGATGAGAAATCCGTGGCCCGGGACACGGCCACGCGCCGGCCGGCCGTCGTTTACACCAAGGACAACGCGCCCGCGACGCCCAAGCTCGAAGACCTGGAGCTAAAGGAGAGCGTGTCGCAGTACGGCATCACCTGGACGTTCGACAAGCCGGCCCGCGTCGGGCAATTCGTCAACGGCGACTGGTATGTCGTCGGGCCGGCGACGGTCACGGCAATCGACCCCAAGCCGCTTTACGGCAAGGAGATTCCGCGCCGCGAGCTGGACCAGATGGACAAGGAGCGGAGGGAAGACCAGCGCGTGCGCAACGGCTTCATGCTCAATCCGCCGGCCCTAATGAAAGTGGCCTACGACAGCGGTGTGCGCAACTGGTTCGACCCCGCGCTGGTGCGCAAGCTGCCCGTGGCCATGAAGCCGGGCGATTCGCTGGTCTCGACAATCAGCATGCCCAAGGGGCTCGTGCTCAATGCCCAATTGCGGAACAAGATCGAGCGCGGCGTGGGCGACAGCAGCCCGATCCGCACCGCCGCGGTGCTGACCTGCGCGGCCGGGCCGCAGCCTCCGGACGCCTTCCGCCCCGGCTTCTGCGACCGGAAGCAGAAGATCTACCTCGCCCGCGACCTCAATCGCGATCTGCTTCCCACCGCGGCCCGGACCAAAAGCACGCCGAAGATCGAGCAGTACATCCGCTTCACCCAGCGGCCCTGGGTGGGGACCTGCTTCTTCGGGTTCGAGGAGCCGGTGGAGAACATGCCGCAGTACGGTCAAGAGGTCGGACGCGTCGCGGGCGTCGCGGCGCTGATGCTCTGCACCGATCTGAAACCCGACGAGAAGGAGCCGCTCTTGGTCAACTACATCCAGGTGGGGATCGACCTGGGCGGCATGGTGCGGTCGGGCCATCCCGGCTGGACGGGCTGGGGCGGACACGGCAGCGGGCGCAAGCTGCCCATCGTCTTTGCCGGGCTGCTGCTGGGCGATGACGAGCTGGCCCACATCAACCGGTCCTTTCCCAAGGCGAGCTTCGGCGAGGACGAGCAGACCGCGTACGGCGATTGCTGGACGGGGGCCAAGGTGGTCTTTGCCGGACACTCCGGGATCGACGCGGCCACCGGCATCGGCCGCAATCAAGGGCGGGGCAATCCCTGGGGCCCTTACGAGCACATGCCCCCGTCGCAGTGGGGCGCGGGACAGAAGACCAGCGAGGCCTATCGCCGGGCCAACACCAGCGGCTGCTGGGTGGCGGAGGCCTTGGCCCTGAGGCTGATGCGCGCCGAGAAGGCATGGGACCACGACGCCTTCTTCGATTACGTGGACCGCTGGATGTATGAGAACGACGACGAGTTCGTCAAAACCCTCAAGGGAGCTATTGGCTCAGACTTCCATCGCAGTCGCTTTGGCGACTTTCCCCGGCAGGGATTTGCTTGGGACTCGTTTGCCGGCCAGATGTGGGCGAAGTACCGGATCACGCTCCAAGCCCCGGCTGACGGCTGGAAGCAGAAGCACGACGACGCCTACTACCGCGCGGCCATCGCGCAGGAGCCGCAACGGCCCGCGCTCCGCAGGGGAAAAGGATAGCATCGCGTGTGCCACTGCTTGCCGACAGGCAAGCAGTGCTCCCGGTCACCGCGTATGAAGTGGAGGATTAGCATGGTGACGCGACAAGCCAGACGCCTTCGCCGCGAGCTGACGCTGGAGGAGCAGGAGCGATGGCGGCGGGCGAGGGAGGAGGCCGAGGGTGAAAAGGAGGAAATCCTGGCCAAGGGCCGGCAGATCAAGGCCGCTCGCAGCCGCGCTGAAGTCGCCCTCCGCGACGCCTTGAAGTTCCTCAAAGCCGAGCGACAGGCCCAGGGTTTGAGCCTTTCCGATGTCGAGCAAAGGACCGGAATCGGCCGCGCGGCCCTGTCTCGATTGGAGAACGAAGCGGAGCCCAATGCGACCGTAGCGACGCTGACCCGTTATGCGCAGGCCCTCGGCAAAACGCTCGTGGTCAGCTTCGAGTGACCCGGCGCTCACCGACTTCCGAAGTCTTGAAGACTTCGGAAGTCTGCTAGGGCAGCACACTGCATTGCACTGCTTCTGCGAAGCAGTGGCACACTGCACTGCGGCCTATTCCGGCTCATACCCGAGGTTGGGCGCCAGCCAGCGCTCGACCTCCGCGAGCTTCATGGCCTTGCGGCGGGCGTAGTCTTCCGCCTGGTCGCGGGTGATGCGGTCCACGGAGAAATAGCGCGACTGCGGATGGGCGAAATACCAGCCGCAAATCGAGGCCCCCGGGTCCATGGCCATCGTCTCGGTGAGCCGGATGCCGGTATGACGCTCGGCGTCCAGCACGCGGAAGAGCGTGAGCTTCTCGGTATGGTCGGGGCAGGCGGGATAGCCCGGCGCGGGCCGGATGCCGCGGTACTTCTCGTCGAGGAGGTCCTCGCTGGTCAATTGCTCGTCGCGGCCGTAGCCCCAGTCGGCCCGCGCGATCTGATGGAGCCGTTCCGCCAGTGCCTCCACCAGCCGGTCGGCCAGGGCCTTGGTCGCGATCGCGCTGTAGTCGTCGTGCCCGGCCTCGAAGCGGGCGACCAGCTCGGCCGCCCCTGCTCCCGCACTCACCGCGAACGCCCCCAGGTAGTCGGTCCTGCCGCTTTCCCGGGGCGCGATGAAGTCCGAGAGGGCCAGAAAATGCTCTTGCCCTCTACGCTGCCATTGCTGGCGGAGCGTGTGGAAGCGGGCCAGCTCGCTGCGGCAATCCGCATCTTCGTAGATCAGGATGTCGTCGCCCACCGACGCGGCCGGCCAGAGTCCATAGACTCCGCGGGCGTGCAGGAGCTTCCCGTCGATGATCCGCTGCAAGAGCCGTTGGGCATCGTCGAAGAGCCGCCGCGCTTCGGGGCCGGACTCGGGATCGTCGAAGATCCGCGGGTACTTGCCGCGGAGCTCCCACGCCTGGAACAGCGGCGACCAGTCGATGTATCGGGCGAGTTCTTCGAGCGGGTATTCGTCCAGTGCGCGCACGCCCGTGAATGCCGGCACGTCGATCCGCACGGTCTGCCAGTCGGTCGGAAACCGGCGTGTACGCGCCTCGGAGTATGGCAACAAAGTGATCCCGCCGCAGCGGCGGAACGCCTCGACCAGCCGGGCCTGCTCGGCGCGGTTCTCCCGGTCGAAGAGCCTGCGGGACTCGGGTCGCAGGAGCCGCTCGACCACGCCCGCGCTCCGCGAGGCATCGGGCACGTGGACGGTGACGTGGCGATAGGCGGGGGCGATCTTCACGGCCGTGTGCTTCGCGCTGGTCGTGGCCCCGCCGATCAAGAGCGGCAGGTCCATGCCGCGCCGATCCATCTCGCGGGCCACGTGGACCATCTCTTCCAGGCTCGGGGTAATCAGTCCGCTCAGCCCGATCATGTCGGCCCGTTGGTCGATGGCCGTTTGCAGGATCTTGTCGCAGGGGACCATCACGCCCAGGTCGATCACTTCGTAGTTGTTGCAGGCCAGGACGATGCCGACGATGTTCTTTCCGATGTCGTGGACGTCGCCCTTGACGGTGGCCATGACGATCTTGCCGCGGCAGCGAGAAGGGATTGGGGATTGGGGATTAGGGATTTGGGTGTGGATTTCAGGCGTTCCTGGCCGCTCGCCGTTT
>CAYGZI010000244.1:0-8209 GCA_964354245.1 uncultured Planctomycetaceae bacterium | reverse complement strand
GCGGCTTGAAGACCACCGCGGCCAGCGGCGGCAGACAGACCTCGATGGACGCGCCGTGGCCGTGCGAGCCGACGGGCTGTGCGGTCACGCCTGGGCCGTTGCCGAGATTGCCCCCGCCGTAGTACGTCGAATCGCTGTTGAAGATCTCTTCGTACCAGCAGCACTTGGGCACGCCGAGGCGGTGCCTCGTGCGCGGCACCGGGGTGAAGTTGCAGGCGACCACCAGGAAGTCGTTCGGGTCCTTGGCCCGGCGCACGAAGCTCAGCGTGCTCTCCTCCCAGTTGTGGCAGTCGATCCAGTAGAAGCCCTGGCCGTCGAAATCGACCTCGTGGAGGGCCTTCTCGCGGCGGATCAAGCGGTTCAGATCGGCCACGCACCGCTGCACCCCCTGGTGCGTCTCCCACTGCAGCAGGTGCCACTGGAGGCTCTCGTCGTAGTTCCATTCGCACCACTGGCCGAACTCGCCGCCCATGAACAGGAGCTTCTTGCCCGGGTGGGTCCACATGTACGCGTAGAGCAGCCGCAAGTTGGCGAACCGCTGCCAGAGGTCGCCGGGCATCTGGTCCAAAAGAGACCCCTTGCCGTGGACCACCTCGTCGTGCGACAGGGGCAGGACGAAGTTCTCGTGGAAGGCGTAGATCAGGCTGAACGTCAGGTCGTCGTGGTGGTACTTGCGGTGGATCGGCTCGAGGTGCATGTAACCCCGGGTGTCGTTCATCCAGCCCATGTTCCACTTCAGGCTGAAGCCCAGCCCGCCCACGTACGTGGGCCGCGAGACGCTGGGCCAGGCCGTGGACTCCTCGGCGATGGTCAGGGCCCCGGGGAACTGCAAGTGGACCTGCTCGTTGAACTCCTTGACTAGCGCGATGGCGCCGAGGTTCTCGCGGCCGCCGTACTGGTTGGGCACCCACTCGCCCTCCTCGCGGCTGTAGTCGAGATACAGCATCGAGGCCACGGCGTCCACGCGGATCCCGTCCACGTGGTACTTGTCAAACCAGAACAGGGCGTTGGCCGTCAGGTAGTTGCGCACCTCGTGGCGGCCGTAGTTGAAGATCATCGTCCCCCAGTCGCGATGCTCTCCCTGGCGCGGGTCGGCGTGTTCGTACAATGCCGTGCCGTCGAACCGCATCAGCCCGTGGCCGTCGCGGGGGAAATGGGCCGGCACCCAGTCGATGACCACGCCGATGCCGTTCTGGTGGCAGGCATCGACGAAGTACATGAGGTCGTGGGGGGTGCCGTAGCGCGAGGTGGCGGCGTAGTAGCCCACCGTTTGGTATCCCCAACTGGCCGACAGGGGGTGCTCGCTCACCGGCAGCAGCTCGACGTGCGTAAAGCCCATCTCCTTGACGTACTCGACCAGCAGGTGGGCCAGCTCGCGGTAGGTGAGCCAGCGGTGGGGGTCGTCGCCCGGGCGCCTCCAACTTCCGAGGTGGACTTCGTAAAACGAGAGGGGCTGCTCGAGCCAGTTGGTGGTGCGCCGCCGGGCCATCCAGGCGGCGTCGTGCCAGCGGTAGCGGGTCATGTCCACCACCTTCGAGGCGGTGCGCGGGGGCACCTCCGCGGCGAAGGCCAGCGGATCGGACTTATCAAAGACGCGGTCGTGGTGGCGGATGTGGAACTTGTAGAGGGTCCCCTCCCCGAGCCCCGGCACGAACAGCTCCCAGAAGCCGCTGGGGATGTGCTTGCGCATGGGGTGACGCCGGCCGTCCCAGCCGTTGAAGTCCCCGACCACGCTGACGCTCGTGGCGTTTGGCGCCCAGACGGAAAAGGCCACGCCCTCGACTCCGTCGATGGTGCGCAATTGGGCCCCAAGCCTGTCGTACAGCCGCCAATGCCTCCCTTCGTTCAGCAGGTACAGGTCGTAGTCGGTCAGCAGGTGCGGGAAGCTGTAGGGGTCGTGCATGGTTGCCTTCTTGCCGCCTTCGTCGGCCACCCGAAGCATGTACCGCGATCCGTTGGCCAGCGACACGGGACAAATCGCCTCGAACAGGCCCGCGGGGTGGATGCGGCGCATCGGGTGTGCCAGGTCCGAGTGCGCCGGATCCACCACCCAAGCCTGCGCCGAGTGCGGCAAATACGCCCGCACCGCCAACGCCCGCCGCTGGCCGTCGCTGACCTCGTGCGGTCCCAAAAGCTCAAAGGGATTCTCGTGGCGTCCCTCGATCAGTTGTCCGACTTTGTCCAACGGGACGGTCGTTCGCACCCTGACCTCCTTGAAGCTTGTTTGCCGATTCAGTAGGGCAGGCTTCTAGCCTGCCAACTTCGTGGGGCAGGTTGCCAACCTGCCGCCACTTCGTGGGCAGGTTGCCGACCTGCCCCACGGGCTCACCCGAACCAGACTCTCGGGTTTAAGGCGGTGCGGAGCGTGGCCAACCGCCGAATCCATCCCCAGACGATGGCGACAATCCAGACGCCCAAGCGGATGGCTAACCGTCCAGGATGGTATTGTAGTCTGCGCGGGGCGGCTTTTGAACCTGCTAAGTCTCCATCGTGAGGGTGGCCGGCTGGAGTCCCATCCGAATCCCCGCGATGAGGGGGATCGATTCGATACATGCGGCAATCGAGCTGGTGGTACTGCATCGCGCGATCGACGCGTTGCCAGAGGTCGAGGTGCTTGACCGGGACCATCTGGCCGAAGCACTCCCAGCGCCAGCCGTTCTTGCGCCACTCGGAAAGCCCACGGCGGATTCCCTCGCGGACGTAAGAACTGGGGGTAACGAGCATCACGCGCGAGGGCCGCTCCAATGCCTCCAGGCCGCGGACGACGCTCAAGAGTGCGAGTCGCTCCCCGGTTACGCCGGGTTCGCTGGCTTCCGCCTCCAGGCGGTCTGAGCCATTTGCGGCTCGAAGAACGAATCGGCAGTGACCGTTTTCCGGGTCCTGGCTGGAGGCGTCCAGGAGCACGTAGTGTGGCGTCGGCAGTTGTACCACGGCAGTACGCTCACCAAGTTGTTGTGGGAAATGCACTTACGGTCGGTAGCACGGTAGGTTATGCTTTAGCATAACCGCTTGGTCTGCAAGACGTTGCGTTATGCTGAAGCGTAACCTACGGGGCAGCGGCGCCCGCGGCACCGAGCCTCGACCAGATTTCCTTATCGGCAGTAGTGACCTATACTCTCCACTTTACCCGTGTTGTGCATTACGCCGGGTGCGGGGAGCAGGCCGTGGGGGTTCGGCGACTGGCATTCAGAGCGCGCTGCGGAGTGAGCGGATCGCCGGCCGGCTCTCGCCCAGCTCCGCCAGGAGCCGCCGCCAGCTTTGGGGTGAGCCAGGGGTGAGCCGGCCCAGGACTCGGCACATCTCGGCGCCAGTGACCCCCGGGCGGCTGGCTGGCACCTGATCGAGGTAGAAAAGCGCCATCAGGGCAACGCACGCCGGTTCCAGGGCCTCGCTCTCGATTCCTGCCTCCTCGATCGGCACCAGGGGGACGCCGGGCAGCACGCCACCCAGCTCGCGGAGCAGCATCCCGTTGTGCCTGCCGCCCCCCGTCAGAATTATCTGGTCCACCGCCACGTTCTCGGGCATACGCCGGTGTACGGCCAGACCCACGCTTTCGGCCACAAAGTGCGTTGCGGTGCAGAGAAGGTCGCGGACCGACCAACCCTTCTCGACCGCCATTTGCAGCGCCTCCAGGAGGTATCGCTCGGGCCGGACCCCGCGGGGATTCCAGCGGGGAAGCGGCCGGCGGAAGTACGGATCGGCCAGCCAGTGGTCGATGAGCTCTTGCGCCCGACGTCCTTGAACGGCATTCCGGCCGCCGGGGTCGAATGCCTCTTCGCCGTTGGTGAGCCGCTGGACGAGGAGATCGACCAGCCGCATTCCGGGACCGACGTCGAAGGAAAGGACCTGCGGGTCGCCGTGCGCGTCGGCGCCCCGCGGCAGATACGTGGCCCGCGTCGTGCGGCCCAGGTCCACCAGGAGCCGGTTGAGCAGCGGGTCTTTAAGCAGCAGCCATTGGGCCAGCGGGGTCAGCGGGCCACCCTGCCCGCCCACGGCCAGGTCGCGGGCCGGAAAGGCATCGACCACGTTCAGTCCGGTGAGTTCGGCCAGCCGGGCGGCATCGCAAAGCCCAAGGTAGCTCACCGGGCCTCCGGCCCCGCCGCTCCAAAACCCGGGATCGTGGACGCCGAGAGCGAGGATCCGGGCCGGCGGGATCGCGGCCTGGGCCAACAAGGCATTGACCACCTGGGCCTGGAGCTCGGCCAAGCTGGCCCGCAGAGCGGCCAGGGCTTGCGCCGCATCGAAAGTGGCCGGCCTTGTCCCGGGCTCGGCCAACTGCGAGAAGAAAGCGGCCGAGTCGGCGGGGACCTCGGCCGTCATTCCGTCGACGATTTCCGGCTGCAGGTCCAATCCGCGGCCGTCGCAAGCCACGACCGTGGCCGCCAGCCGGCGGCAATCGGAGGAAACCAAGACGCCGACGGTCCACCGGCGGGCATCTTCCGACGAAGGCGGGTGCAATCGCAGGATCGTTGCCATGTGGATCAAGCGACCATGCGGATCGACTCGCGGACGGCTCCGGTCGCCCCGGTCAGGAATTCCTCAAAAACCCGCAGGTCCAGCGCCGACGCCGAGTCGGCTTCGGGATGGAACTGGGTGCCGAAAGCGAACCAGTCGTCGCGGACGCTCTCGATGGCTTCCACGATGCCGTCGGGGCAGCGGGCCGTGACCGCCAGTCCCGCGCCCAACTCGTCCACGGCCATGTGGTGCATGCTGTTGACGCGGATCTCCCCTTCGCCGTAGACGCGTTCCATGAGCGAGCCGCGCTCGACCACCAGGGCGTGCCGGTGCGCCGAGTCCATGGGGTCCAAGTGAGGCAGGGCCCGCGGCGCATCCTCGGCGATGTGCAGGAGGAGGTTTCCGCCCTGGCTTACGTTGAGCAACTGCATTCCCACTCCGATGCCGAACACCGGCATGCGCCGCCGGCAGATGATCTCGATCAGCATCCGATCAAATTCCTCCCGGCGCGGATCCAACAGCCGGACCGAAGGGTGGAGCATGAAACCGTCGCGGCGAGGGTCCAGGTCCGCCCCGCCGATCATCACGAAGCCGTCCAGCAGGTTGAGAACGCGGGCAAGATCGTTCCCGTCGGCCAGAGGCGGGACAATGATGGGAATAGCCCCCGCCTTCACCAGGCAGTCGTAGTAGCCGGCGCAGAGGTAACTCAGCGACGGGGTCTCCTTCCTGGCCGACCGATAGTCCGCGTTCAACCCAATCAAAGGCTTGGCGTTCATCGAGCACTCTCCTTTGGACACATCCTGTGTCCGCTGAGGGTAACACCGGAAACCAGTGAACGAGGCTCGGTGCGGGCGGCCCGGGAAGATCAGCGCCGGCGCAGGGTTTGACCCCCAGGCCCGCAAGGCAGACTTACGCCAAAACACGGAGTCGGCAAGGCGCGTCGATCCTCGACGCCGCTGTCTTCGAGCGGTGGACCACCGGTCGGACCCATTCGGCCCGGGTGCCGCACCGGGGTGATGTCCTTATCTTGGGACCGTGCAACTCCAGGGGTTTTTGGGGTGTTGAGGGCAGTACGGAATGGAAGTGCCGGGCAGTGTAGGAGGCGGCTCCGCGGGATTCAACACCCCCCGACATTTTGCGGCCTGCGGCGATCTCCCCCCTAGATATCGCGCTGCCAGCAGCGCCAGCACTGTGGTTGTCCACAATCGAATGTGCTTTTGGCAATCGGCCGTCTTTACCGCTTCGCCTCGCCCGGCTATGCTAAACCGCTTGAGCATACCCGCTTGACTTGCCCTCCCTCCACTCCTTTTTGCCATCAACCTTCGTTGGATGCAATACCAGAACGTTTGCCTGGAGACCTTCGCGTGCTCCGTGCCCGAGGAAATCGTTACCTCGGAGCAGATTGAGACCTGGCTGGCCCCCGTGTATCGCCGGCTGCGGCTCCCCGAGGGGCGGCTGGAGCTGATGACCGGCATCGTCCAACGGCGATTCTGGCCGCGAGGCTCGCTCCCCAGCCGCACCAGCGCCCGGACCGCCGAGAAAGCCCTGCGCCTGGCCGATCTCGACCGGCGGCTCGTCGGGGCCTTGGTCCACGGGTCGGTCTGCCGCGACTATCTTGAGCCCGCCACGGCATGTCGGGTCCATCGCGAGCTAGGGCTCCGCCCCGACTGCATGATCTACGACGTCTCCAACGCCTGCCTCGGACTGCTGGACGGCATCGTCCAGGTGGCCAATATGATCGAGCTCGGCCAGATCCAGGCGGGGATCGTCGTGGGAACCGAAAGCAGCCGAGCCCTGGTCGAAAACACCGTGCGGGTGCTCAACGAAGACACCTCGCTGGAGCGCGCCGAGGTGAAGCGGGCCATGGCTTCGCTCACCCTGGGCTCCGGCAGTGCCGCGGTTGTGCTCGTGGACCGGCGGCTGAGCCGCACCGGCAATCGCCTGTTGGGCGGCTTGGCATGGGCCAATACCGCAGCGTGCGAACTCTGCTATGGCCCGCGCGACGTGAGCCTCGGCGGGGACCGGCGCCCGCTGATGTGGACCGACTCCGAGGCCCTGCTCCAAGGAGGGATCCAGGCGGCCAAGGAGGCATTTCCCCGGTTTCTCGATGCCGTCGGCTGGGAGCCCGACGAGATGGACAAGACCTTCTGCCATCAGGTCGGCCGGGTCCACCGGAAGATGATCTTCGAGGCCCTCGGGTTGGACCCGGGGTTGGACTACTCCACCTTAGAGTGGCTCGGCAACACCGGTTCGGTGGCCCTGCCTCTGACGGCGGCCCTTGGGGTCCAACACGGCCACGTCCAGTCCGGCGAGCACCTGGCCCTTATGGGGATCGCGTCGGGCGTCAACGTTCTGGTGCTTGGCGTGGACTGGCAGGAGAGCCTGGCAGACGAGGGCTCCCGGGCGGCGATGAGCCCGGGTTGCGTTGCGGGCCAGGTTCTGTAAACTAAGAGTCTTGACCAGTTCCAGACAACCTACGGCACCCATGCCAGCCTGTCTTCTCCTGGTCCCTGACCCCTGGTCCCTGACCCCTAGCCCCTTCCCCTGACCCCCATGTCAAGATTCGGACACAGCCCACACAGCAAGACGGCAAAGAAACGAGCCAAGGCCAAGGCCCGCGGCAAGAAGAAAGACCCCCTCTTTGTGGATGGGAAGCGTCCCCGGCCGGTTTACGTCGACTACAAGGACGTGGAGCTTCTGAAGCGGCTGACCAACCGGCAGGGCAAGATCATCGGCCGGCGCAAGAGCGGCTGCACCGCGGTCAGCCAGCACGTGGTGACTGCGGCGATCAAGCGGGCCCGGTTCATGGCCCTGCTCCCCTACGTGGGGGAGTGACCTGTCCGGACTTGACTTCCAGCTTGCCTTCGGACATCTGGGGCATGCCCGATTAGGGAACGCCGGATCATGGGTTCCCGCGGGCGAGTTTGAATTCTGCAAACTCGGCGGTGAAGGGTTTGTTCGTCGCGTGGAGTGCGGCGACCCCCACCTTCACCTTGGCCGGGTACTTGACCGCCTCGGAGCCGAGGGAAAGCCAAGTCTTGCCCTCGTCGCGGCTCATGGCGGCCTCGATCGTTCCGCCGTGCCGCGCCAGCCGAAGCCACGTTTCCCGGTTCTCGGTCTTCCGCTCCGAACTCGCCGTCACTTCACCATCCTGAAACACCAAGAAGGCAGCAGCGAAGAAGCTGCTCTTCTCGTTGGCCACGGAAAGCCGGTCGAGAAGGATGAAATTCTTGCGATCGTGCCAGACGACCAGGCCGCCGCGCCGGAAAGTCACGGACCCGCCGGCCCTGCCGATCCCCGTGCCGGGTTCGGCCGTGACCTCGCCGGTCACCTTCACCTGGATCGTGAAATCCCCTTCGACCGCCTGCAACAGCCGCGGGGCGTTGCTGGAGGGGAAAGACGGCGATAGGCCGTGCAGGGTCCCGGGGACCACGATGCGGAGCTTGTCTCCCTCCTTTTGCACCTGGCAGTCGCCATCCGGGTCAAACAACACTCCCCACCCGTCCACGACTTGCAGAGGTTTGGGCTCCCCCGCCCAGACGGCGATTGGAGCCCATGCGGCGAGAAGGAGAACGCTTAGGCAGGCTGGTCGGAACATAGTCGCGATCCTTTGGTTACAGGGCTGCATGGGCATAAGCCGCTCACTTTTGCTGCGACGTGAGGGAAACAGCCAGTCTCTCGAATTCCGCGCTAAACGGTTTGGTGGTCGCATTGAGCGCGGCCACCCCGACTTTGACTCGGGCGGGCAGATCGA
>CAYGZI010000243.1:0-8219 GCA_964354245.1 uncultured Planctomycetaceae bacterium | reverse complement strand
CGGGGTCGCCGCGGACCAGCTCTCCCACGCGACTCAGCAGTGCAGGGTCTCGCGTGGTCGCCAGCAACGTCAGTGCCGTCCAACGCACATCGCCATCGGCGTCGCGACTCAACTCCACCAGCCAAGGCACGGCGTCCAATCCCGCAATCTCCGGTAGCAGCCGGACGAGGCGCCGCCGCACGTGAGGATCGGGGTCCGACAACTGCCGGGCCAGCGCGACCTCCCGATCGGCAAAGCCCCGGCGCTTCAATTCGGCCCGGGCCTCGGCTGCGTCGCGCGGGTCTGGGGCCTGCAACCGTCGAACCACGGCGAGTGTCTCAGGCCCGAGAGGTTGCTCGTCGGACGCTGCCTTCGGCCTCGGCAGACGCCCCGCTGCCTGATCCGACGAGGGGGCCGCTGGCGGGTTTGGCTCGCCGGGCGTGTCGGAGAGAGGTGCGGCAAGCGTGTCGGGGAGAGGTGCGACGGGTTGGAGGTGCGGGCTGGTTTCGACAGGCTGGAAGCCTGGTCTGCTTTCGACAGGCTGGCAGCCTGGCCTACTGTCGACAGGCTGGAAGCCCGTCCTGCTATCCGCCGGGGCGCCGGGGCTACCCAGGGGTGTGTCCCATTGCAGGGCAGTGTCGATTGTCCGAGGCCGTTCTCGATTGGAGGTGTCCGGTGTGGCGCGGCCGGGTGCGGCTTCGGGCTCCTCGACTCCCGCGATGCCTTCCAGAAGACCGTCGAGCACGTCTTCGGAGCCCCTCGCCAACGGAGTTGTGGGACGCCGGGCCAACCACTCGCGTTGATGGTCCCAGGCCCACCTCGCCGCGGCGAGCAGACCGAGTGTGACGGCCGCTGTCATCAAGACGAACTTGACGTTCTTCATACGTGGACACCGGACCCTTCTCACAGCACACGAGCGGAGTCTTCGCAAGCTGCCCATCTTCTCTCGTTTACTCCACGAGGGGTCGCATTCTCTGCAATTCCAATCCCGGCGGCAAGGCCAATCGCCCCCGGGGCAGCCCGCAGGATTTGACTGGCCTCGCAGCCCTGCGCAAGCCGAATAATCAGGAGCCTCCGCACACTCGCCGGGAGACTCCCATCTATGGGGGAGGCACCTTCGGCCCGCATCCGGGAAAGTCACTCGTGAATCGCACAGCGTCGGTTCTGGCCCAAACCGTTGTCCTCTCCACGATTCTGCTGGACTTTGCGCGCGGCGCCGCAGCCGAGGGCCTGCTCGCGGGACGCGATGACCCGAGCAAGGCGACCGGGAGCCGATCCGCCCGGGAGGAAGCCGCCCGGAGTATCCCGCTGGCGAAGCTCTCGGCGCAACGGAAGGCGAAGGCCAGTTGGGTGCTCTCCAACGGCGCCATCTATCGGCGCCTGCCGATCCGCGTTGTCCCTTGCGATCCCGACATGTACTTGTTTCTCGTCCAACATCCCGACGTGGTCGTCAACATCTGGGAGGTCATGGGCGCCAGCCACCTGGCGATGGAGCAGACCGGACCGGACAGTTTCCGCGTGACCGACGACATCGGGACCGTGGGGACATTGGAGTTCCTCTATCGGAGCCGCGACATCCACCTGGTCTATGTAGACGGGACCTACCGGGGGCCGCTCTTTGGCCAGCCGATCCGGGCACGGGGGCTGATGCTGCTCACCAGCGACTACCTCCGCGACACCGACGGACGATGCTACATCACCAGCCGGCTCGACTCCTTCATGCACATCGAGCCGAGCGGAGTGGAGTTCCTCACCAAGACCTTTCTTCCCGTGGTAGGCAAGGTGGCCGACAACAACTTCGTCCAGACCGCCGGCTTTCTTGCCAGCGTCTCGCGCACGGCCGAGGTGAACAACACGGGGATGCAACGCCTGGCCTCCAGGCTCTCGAAGGTCCAGCCCGAGGTCCGAAAGGAGTTTGCCCAGGTCGCCCAGCAGGTATCCCAGAAGGCACTGGGCCCGGGCAAGCGAGTTGCGGTTGGCGCTCGACAGGCTGACGGCGAAGCACCGGGCCCCGGGGCGATCCGGGTGGCCCAGCGCCCGGACCCGGCAAAGCCGCTTCCTGCCGCGGACCTGACCACGACTCCGCTGGTTCAATCGCAGCCCGAGACCCTCAAGACGCCGCCTCCGGGCCCCTCCGCGCCGTCGCCCGCAACTCCAGCTACTCCGGCGCAAACCGCTTCAAAGCCAACTCCTTGAGTTGGCGCAGATCGGCCTTACCCGTCCCGAGCACGGGAATCTGGTCCACTTGGCAGAAGCTGTCGGGCGACGGGATCCAGAGGGGTGGCAGCCCGGTGCCGCTTAGCTCCCGGCAGACCTGCTCCGGCGGCTTGGCCAGCCCCGTGTGGAGGACGACGAGGCGCTCCCCTTTGCGTTGGTCGGGCACGGCGGTGACGGCGAGCGTGATGCTTTCGTCGTTGAGGGCCAGAATGCGGGCGAGGGCCTCTTCGATGCGGATGTGGGGGACCATCTCGCCGCCGAGCTTGGAGAAGCGGCTCTCGCGCCCGGTGATGCGGATGTATCCCTCGGCGTCGATCGTGGCAATGTCGCCGGTCACGTACCACCCCTCGCGAATCACCTCGGCCGTCAGCTCCGGCCGATCGAGGTACCCCTTCATCACGTTGGGGCCTCGAATGAGGAGCATCCCCGACTGGTCCGGTCCCAGGTCGCGGCCGGTCTCCAAATCCACGACCTTGGCCTCGATCCCGGCAAGCGGCCGGCCCACGGTCCCTTCCTTGGTTTCTGCCCGGCCCGTCTGGGACCGGCTGGCGGGAACGTTGCAGGAGACGGCCGGCGAGAGTTCCGTGGTCCCGTATCCCTCGGACGGCCGCACGCCGAACCGCTCCTCGAAGGCGTCGGCCACGTCTTTGGGGAGCTTCTCGGCGCCGGTGACGACCAGCTCAATCGCAGCAAAGTCCTCCGGCGCGCATCGCCTTATGTAGGAACGGAGGAACGTCGGCGTCGCAATCAGGATCGTCACACCGTGCTTCCGGCACAGCGCCCCGACCTGCCGGGCTTCGAGCGGGTTGTAGTGGTACACCACCTTGGGGTCCAGCATCAACCCGCCCCAGAGCGGAACGGTGTATCCAAACGAGTGAAACAGCGGCAAGATCCCGATCAGTACGTCGTCCTTGCTCAGATTCAGCGCGGCGTTGAACGCCTCGACGTTGGACCCGACGTTGCGGTGCGTCAGCATTACCCCCTTAGGCTCGCCGGTAGAGCCCGAGGTGAAGATCACGGTCATCAGCTCGTCGGGGTCGATGCGGGTCAGCCCGAGCCGGCGCTCGAGGATGGTCACGGGAAGGGCCCACGCCTGCAAGCCCGCGACCAGTTTGTCGGCCAAGGTCACCTTGTCCCGCAGGTCCTCCAGGAAAACCAGCTCCGCGTCGATGTGGAGGTGCCCGAGGCGCTCCATCACCTTGCGGCTGGTGAGCATGCGGCGGATGCGGGCCTGGGCGACGCAGAGGTTCATCACCTCCGAGGAGACGGTGTAGTTGAGGTTGATCGGGACGCGGCGGTCCAACAGCAGGGCGGCGTTGGCCAGCACCCCGCCCACCGAGGGCGGCAAGAGCAGCCCAACGTGCTTCTCGTCTTCGGCCAGCACGTGCCGGGCCAAGAGCCGGCGCAGGATGAGCGATCGAGTGAGCAGGCCGCCGCCGGTCAGTTCCAGGCCGGTCGTGTCGGCGACCTTGGGCCGGCGCATGTTTCGGCGACACATCCGGAGGAAGTTGCGCGGCGGGATTCTCCAACGGCGCTGGTCCAGTGGCATTGGCTCACCTCGCGATGTTCCGAGAGGCTTGATCCCGGGCATTCTAAGGCGGCCGCGGGAGCTTGACCATCGGTCGGGCAGGCGAGCCGGCGCGGCTTCTCGACACGCCTCCAGACCATCCGCGTGGACCGGTCCTGCTCGTCCCATCGGAACGACCGGAAAACCCGGCTTTCCCGATCCGGAATAAGCGGCAACCTCCAACGCCATTTGAAGTTGAGACGCGGCCTATTCGATGATTGGGATGAGGAGTGTGCCCATGGACATCAACAGGAATCAGGTCTTCCTGGCCGGACTGGTCCTGATCTTGCTCGGGACGCAGTTCCGGGCGGTGGATTCCCTGGTGCTGACGCCCAGGGCCACCAAGTTTCTCGCCGAGCAGACCGACCAGCCGGGAATCCCCGCGGCCAAGGCGATGGAATCGATCACGGGGAAGGAAGCGACCTTGCTTCGGAAGACAATGCGCCCCCCAGATTGGATAGGATACTTCCTCCTGTCGGTGGGTGCCGTGCTCATCCTCCACAGTTGGACCATGCCCAAGCCCGCGTAGACCGGACTGTTTATGCCTTGATACGAGCAATCTGGTTTCGGGAAACCCGCGAGACTCGTAAACCTGTCAAGAGAGGGGTCCCCGTGACTGCCCGACGCCGTTTACGAGTTGTGGCCCGATGGCCGGGAAGGCGGGGCTGGCACCTGCTGTGGGTCGCCGCGTGGGGCGTCCTTGCTGGTGCATTGGCCCTCGGAATGGCGCCGAGTGCGGAGCGGCCTTCCTCACCCGGTCCATCTCCACCCGCCCCCAAGCGGCAGCCGGTCCACCGCCTCCGGGAGGGCGCCGAAGTCATCGATCAACTGGGGCGTTTCCAGTTCGCGGGCGACCGGCTGGTTTTCGTCGCCGAGCCGGCCAGCCAACGCTTCGTGGCCCTGGAGAACCTGAACCTGGAACGGATTCTCCGGGCGGTCGCCGATCGTCCGGCGCAATCCCAGTGGAAGGTCAGCGGAACGGTCACGGAGTGCCGCGGAGCCAACTTCATCCTGATCCGGCGGGCAATGCTTCGCCACCCGTCGCTGCTTGACACCCACCCGGGCGGTAATATGATGGGGGATGCGTCGCAAAGGTCGATTCCGGCTTCCAAGGGGGCCGTGCCGGCCGGCGCCGGGCCGGACCGGGAGCGAGCCGGCGGCCCTTCCCGATAAACCCGAATCCATCCGATCCTAAGGGCAGCGCCCGGGGGAGTCTGACCATGTCCGCATACCGGCGCTTGACGATCAACGAAGTCGGCGACGTGACGGTCGTGCATTTCCGCGATAGCCGGATCACCGAGGACCTGAGCGTTCAGGAACTGGCGCAGGAGCTGTTCCACCTGCTGGAGGTGGACAAGCGGAAGAGGCTGGTGCTGAACTTCGCGGCGGTGGATTTCCTGTCCAGCTCGGCCTTGGGTAAGCTGATTACCCTGGAGAAACGAGTGAAGGGCCACAACGGCCAGATGAAACTTTGCAGCATCCGGCCCCAAATCTACGAGGTCTTCGTCATCACGAGGTTGAACCGGCTGTTCGACATCCGCAAAGATGAAGCCGACGCCTTGGCGGCATTCCAAGCGGCCGCTCATCAGTGAGCGGGTGGACTCTCGGTGGCGATCGGCCGCCTGCCTCCCCAGTTCCCTTTCATGACCGATCAACCGCGGCTTTGGCAGTGCGAACGTGTCATTCCCAGCCAAAGCGGCGCGGGACGCCGCGTCCAGCAGGAGATCCTCGACCAGCTCAAAACGCACCGGTGGGGCCCTCGCGACATCTTCTGCATCCACTTGGCCTTGGAAGAGGCCCTATCCAATGCCATCAAGCACGGCAATCGCTACGAGCCGGGCAAGTGCGTACACATCCGTTGCCTCTTGTGGCCCGACCGCGTGCGGATCGAGATCGCCGACGAAGGGGCCGGGTTCCGCGTCTCCGACGTCCCCGATCCGACCCGCCCCGACCGCATCGAGGCCCCCGCGGGTAGGGGGATCATGCTCATGCGGAGTTTCATGTCCCGGATCGAGTTTAACGACCTCGGCAATCGAGTCGTCATGGAAAAGGAGCGGAGCGAGGCGGGCGAACCCTCGTTGGGGCAGGAGGCAATCCAAGGGAATTGAGGCATCCGCAAGCGCCTAGGCCCGCGGCGTCAACTTGCCTGCCCCGCGCCGGCAGGCTATCATTCAGGGCACCACTCCCCGATAGCTCAGTTGGTAGAGCAAGCGGCTGTTAACCGCTTTGTCCTAGGTTCGAGTCCTAGTCGGGGAGCTTGATCTAAGTCCCGCTGAATCCTGGAGTTAGGATACCTGCCGGCGGTCGGCAGTGCGGCTCGCAAGTCCTGAAACCGGTAGTACCGGTACTACTTTTCGGGACGAAAGGAGGCCGCACAGCCATGTCTGAAGACCATCTCCGGATTCCGAAGTATCGGCACTACAAGCCCAAGAATCTCGCCGTCGTCAGGCTCGCAGGCCGCGACCTCTACTTGGGACGTTACGGGAGCGAGGGAAGCAAAGAGAGATATCACCGCCTCGTCGCTGAGTGGCTTGCCTCCGGGCGACAACCCTCAGCCCGTGATCCCGCGGCTCCTACGGGACCGAGGATGATCGCGGTCAGCGAGTTGATCCTCGCCTTCTGGCAGCACGCCAAGCAGCGGTACGTCAAGAACGGCTGCCCCACCAGTGAGATCAGGAGCTTTCAGACCGCTCTCCGTCCCGTCCGCCAACTCTATGGCCGCGAGCCGGTCATCAGTTTCGGGCCCCTGGCCTTAGTCGCCTGTCGCCAGAAGCTGATCGAGGCAGGGATCTGCCGAAAGCGGATCAACCAGCACGTTGGCCGCATCCGCCATGTCTTCAAGTGGGGCGTGGCCCGTGAACTCGTCCCAGAGTCGGTCTGGCGGGCCCTCTGCGCCGTCGAGGGCCTCCGGGTGGGCGAGGCGTTCGACACACAACCGGTGAAGCCCGTTTCCGAGGAGCACATTACGGCCATCGAGTTGCACGTCACGCCCCAGGTCTGGGCGATGGTGAACCTCCAGCTCTGATCAGGCTGTCGTCCGGGAGAGGCGTGTGCCATGCGGACGATCGACATCAACACCCAAGGCAGGATCTGGGAATACCGGCCGCATTCCCACAAGACGGAACACCACCACAAAGTGCGCGTCGTCTACCTCGGCCCGTACGCCCAGGAGGTTGTCAAACCCTGGCTGAGAACGGACTTGCACGCCTATCTGTTCTCGCCTCGTGAAGGCCGAGCCTGGCATCAGGCCCGTCGCGCACGGAACCGCAAGACACCCAGCCCGGCCAACCGGCCGCCGAACAGAGCCAAGACCACCCCGAAGCGTGCTCCCGGGGAGTGCTACACCAACCACAGTTACGCTCACGCGATTCAGCGGGCCTGCGACCGTGCCGGGGTACCCGTCTGGTCGCCAAACCAGCTTCGGCACAATGCGGCCACCCGGATTCGCGCGGCCTACGGTATCGAGGCGGCAAGGATCATCCTGGGGCATTCGTCGGCAGTGACTTCCAAGATCTACGCGGAAATCGACCCGGAGAAGGCCAAGGAAATCATGGAGAAGATCGGGTGAGGGGTGCTGGCAAGGGGCACTGAGGTAGGGTAGGTGGAAATGGCACGCCGGCCCCCTATCGAGTACGTTCTGCTCACTCAGGCGCGATCCATTTTCGCTTTCCGCACCCTCCGCCAGTTGATCTACTTTCTGGATCGCTACGGCAAACACCTCCGACAAAGGCGGCGAGGGCGGCGGCGCCATGTCCATATTCTGGACCTGGCGCTTGCGATGTTGTCCCACGGCCGGCGCCTTGCTCGTCAGTTGTATACGGGCCATGAAGAGGCCCCACGAGAGACCGACGAGGCCCGAGGTGAGACCGATGAGGTCCGGCGAGAGAACAAGCACCTCAAAGGCTTTCTGAAGGACCATCATCTGTTCCAATCTTGGGAGCGGTCGTTCCAGTACGTCCGGTACTCGCCGCTGGATTGAGACTGATGAGCGGTCTGATCCCTGCTATTGCCCTATCGGGACGCTGATCACCCGAGTTTTTAGGGCGTTTCTGCGTCGGTCTATTCACGGTAGCATCGTCTGCAAATCTCCAGAGAATTAAGCAGTGGATTGCGATCAGTATCCACTACTTGCGAGGTGTGCAGACACAATGGCGATTGATCCTTCGACCGAGACTCTCATTTCCCTGACCGAGGCCGCGGGGTTGTTGCCCCGGCGGCGGCGCGGTAAGAAGCCGCGCGTCTCCTGCATCTATCGCTGGACGACCACCGGGTGCAAGGGCGTGATCCTCGAAAGCCTTCAGTGCGGCGGAACCCGCGTCACTTCGCGGGAAGCCCTGGCACGCTTCATGGAGGCCCTGACCTACGGCGCCGACCGTCCGGCGCTCCGCTCCCCGATCAAGCGCCGCCGGGATGAGCGCTTCGAAACGAAAGCGTGTTCTCCCACCTGTTGGGATCG
>CAYGZI010000242.1:3503-8269 GCA_964354245.1 uncultured Planctomycetaceae bacterium | reverse complement strand
GGTCTCACCCAACGGGCCCGCAACATCCTCCGCCAGGCCGACGTGCTCATCGGCGAGCCGCACTGCTTGGCCCTGGTCGGCGACGGGGGCAAGGACCGCATTGCCCTGGGCGCGGATTTGGACGACACGGTCCGGCAGATCGAGGCCCTCTCCAAGAAGAAGATCGTCGTCCTGGCCGGCGGCGACCCCCTCTTCTACGGCTTCGCCCGCTATCTCTGCGACAAGCTGGGCAAGGACCGCTTTGAGGTCGTTCCGCACGTCAGCACCATGCAGATCGCGTTCGCCCGGGTCAAGGAAAGCTGGGAGGAGGCATTTCTGACCAATCTGGCGACGCACGACGTCCAGAGCGTGCTGGAGCAAATCCGCTCCGCGGAGAAGGTGGGGCTCTTCACCACCGAAACCATCCCGCCCAAGGCCGTGGCCCAGACGCTCCTGGATCACCAGATCGACTACTTTGGCGCCTACGTGTGCGAGAACCTCGGCTCGCCCGACGAGCGCGTGACCCGCGCCGAGCTGGCGGAGATCGCCTCGCACGATTTCGGCCCGCTCAACGTGATGATCCTGGTGCGCAAGCCGCACGTCCCCGACCGGCCCAGCGAGACCATCGGCCGGCGCCTCTTCGGCAATCCCGACGAGGCGTTCCTGCAATCGCGGCCCAAGCGGGGGCTCCTGACGCCGGCGGAAATCCGCGCAATGGCCCTGGCCGAGATGGACTTGGGCCCGGCCAGCGTGGTCTGGGACATCGGCGCCGGAAGCGGCTCGGTGGCCATCGAGGCCGCCCAGATCGCCGGCAGCGGCACCGTCTACGCCATCGAAATGGACCCCGACGACCACCAGTTGATCGTCGAGAACGCCAAACGGTTCCGCGTCGCGAACCTCGTCCCCGTGTTGGGCCGCGCGCCCGAAGCGTGGAGAGACCTTCCCGATCCGGACGCCATCTTCGTCGGCGGCAGCGGGCGCGGGATCAGCCGGCTGGTGGATGCGGCCTACGAGCGGCTCCGCGTGGGCGGGCGACTCGTCGCCACCATGGCCAGCATCGACAACATCGCCGACACCCACCGCCAACTCCATCGCTGTTGTCCCGTCGTGAAGGTCTGGATGCTCCATTTCGCCCGGGGCACTTGCCAGATGGACCGCGTCCGTTTCGAGTCGCTCAATCCGACGTTCATGGTGTCGGTGGTCAAACCGGCATAATCCGATGGAACCGGAACAACTCGATGTTCTCGCGGTCGGGGCGCATCCGGACGACGTGGAGATCGCCTGCGGGGGCACGCTCGCCCGGCTGGCCCGGCAGGGGTATCGCGTGGGCATCGTGGACCTGACCGACGGCGAGCCCACGCCCAATTCGCCCGGCCCGGAAGTCCGCCTGGCCGAAGCCCGGCGTGCGGCCGAGACGCTCGGCGTGCGGCACCGCGTCACTCTGGAGCTGCCCAACCGCCGCTTGTTCGACTCATTCGAGAGCCGCGTGGCCCTGGCCAAGGTCTTCCGCACCTTTCGGCCGCGCTTGGTCCTGGGACAGGCCGGCAAGACGCCGCTGGCATCGCCCGATCACTACCAGGCCGCGATGATCGCCGAGGCGGCGGTCTTCTATGCGCGGCTGACCAAATGGGAGGAGCACTTCGACGGCCTGCCCCCGTGCGAGCAGCCCGCACTGATGTACTACGTTCTCGGCCTCCGATCGCTCGACGTTGCACAGCCGAACTGCGTGGTGGCCGATATCGGCGAGACGCTCGAAACCAAGCTCGCGGCCATCGCCTGCTACCAGACCCAGTTCGCCCACCGGCCCAAAATCCTCGAGCGAATCCGCATTTTCAACCAACAGCAAGGGCAAACGGCCGGGTTCGCCGCGGGCGAGGTCTTCGCGAGCCCTTCGCCGCTAGGCACCCGCGACCTGATGAAGCTGGCTCTTGGGGGGTGACGCCCCTGGGCTTTGCCAACATTGGGCGCTCACCCCAAGGTGTCGTGTGCGATTCCGTGAACTCCCCAGAGTTTGTCGGCCACGCGATCGATCCGGCTCTGGAGGTCGCTCCAGTCCGCACCCTGGACGGCCCGGTGGTGCGCTTCCTGGCTGAGGGCGGCAAGCTCGCGATGGGCCGCGTTTTCAGGGTCGAAGCGGCGCAGGCGAAGATAGTCCAACATGCTCGGGGTCCCGAATCCCTTCCCGCCGCGCACGCTGTGCGATGCCACCAGAAACCCGACCACCGCGCTATTGAGCAAGGCACAGAGATAGTGGGCCTCGTCCGGGCTTTCGGCGGCAACGAGGACGCACGTCTCCTGCGGGATCACCGGGCGCGGCCCGAGCACGGGATCGTCCAGCGGCTCAACCACCGCGGCGCTCACGCGCCGGTCCATGCGCCGCCAGACGACCTTGACCGGGGCGAGGGTATACGGCCCGACGTCGTACATCGAGTAAAACGGCGCTTTCGACTGATAGCGCCGATAGGCCGCCCGGCCGCTGAGCACCTGGCGGAATCGCTCCAGGTAGGCATAAGCGTGCGGATACCGGCGTTGTATCACGTCCTCGGCGATTCCCTTGCGGGCCTGAGTGTCCTGGACGAAGAGCCAGTAGTCTTGCGGGATCGCTCGATATCGGGAGACGTCGGCCCAGCGCAAGAGCGGGAAGAGCAGCTCGGCCTCGACGAGGTGCTCGACGCTCGGGAGGCTGTGCTTGCCGCGGCCGGGGATGTTTTGAACCCAGACTCCCGACCCCGTGGGCCGGTCGATCAACGTGACCCAATAGACGCCGTTGGCCCCGCCGCTGTTGGCCCCCAGGTGAGCCCGATAGTCCGAGGGCCCAATCAGCGGCTCCTTGGGGTCTTTCCACCCCTGGGGCCAGAGAAACCACGGGGAAGTCGGGCGGCTTGGATCGACCGGCCGGGCCTCGTATTGCTCCTGCCGGGAGCCCGGCAGCCGGCGCACGTAGGGCACCGGATACGTCGTGGGGCTCCCCTTTTCCAGCAGGATCGTGGCGGTCCAGTTGGCGGCCCCGGGGAACGGGCGCAAGGCAACGAGGTCGCTGACTCGCAGGACCCGCAGCCACGGCCCATCGGTCCCCAGGCGAAAGCGGCGGAAGCCGTCGCCGGCCCCTTTGGACTGAAAGAGCGTCTGCGTGATGACCATGGCCAGCCGGCCGGAGTCCTTCAGATAGCGGTCGGCCGCGACGTAAGTCATGAGCATGGCGAGGTCCTTCTTGCCGCCGCCGTGCCGGGCCTCCGATCCGGACAGAGAGAACAGTCCATACTGCTGCCACAAGGGCTTGGTGGCCTCGCGGTAGTCGGCCGGGAGGTTGTCCCAGGCGATCCACGGCGGATTTCCCACCACGCAATCGAACCGGCCGCACGCCGGCGCCGCTCCGGCCGCGGGTCCGAGGATCGAGTCGAGGCAGTAGACCGGGACCTCGATCGGGCCATCGGGGAGCAAATCCCCTAAGGCCAGCAGGTAGTTGGCCCGGGCGGTGAGGACGGCCAAGGGATTACGGTCGAAGCCGACGACGCTCGCGAGCATCTGTTGCGGCTCGGCCCCGGTCGGGGACCGCAGGCGGCGGATCGCCAGCAGGAGGAACGTGCCGGAGCCGCACGCAGGGTCCAAAAGGCGCTGGCCGGCGCGGCCGTTGAAGCCGACCTGATCGAGCATTTCCTCCGCCAGCCACGGCGGGGTGTAGTACTCGCCCGCGGCATGGCGAAACCGCCGCGGGAAGAGCCGTTGGTGGAGATACCCCAACAAGTCGTTCCCGAGGGCGACGCAGCCAAGGAGCCCGGCCGGGTCGTAACTGCGCAGGCAATCGGCCACGCAGCCGGTGAGCTGGGCGATCTCGCCGAGCCGCGCCGCCCGATGCCAGGAAAACCACTCCGGCAAGCCTGCGGTTGCGGCGCTCTGAAACTCCGCTCCCGGGATTGCCCGCGAGCAGACCGCCTCGACCAGCAGGGCGCAATAGGTCTCGACGGCCAGCAGCAGCTCGGCCCGGCGCGAGGGTTCGGGCAACAGGCCGTAGGATTCCGCCAAGTCGGCCATGCCCGGCCATCGCTTCTCGAGGTCCCCGTGGGCACCGGCAACCTCGCCTCCGGCGTGCGTCAAGGCGGCGGCGACTTGCGCGGAGTCAACTCTCGCGAGGGCCGCATACAGGGCCGCCACGAGTTGCCGCGCCAAAGGGCTGGCGGGTGCGAAGTCGCGGGCAAGCGTCTTCGCGAGCGCCGGCGGCGGATTCCTGGGGCTCATCGCCGGATTGTCTCCCGGGCGGGCCCTTCTGACAACCCGTGGCGGCCCTGTATGCGGCTTCAGGCCCGGCGAGAAAAAAACGGACCGCGCTTCACTATGTCCATGCGAAGCGCGGTCACTACCGGGAGGAACACGAACGTCTGACCCCTTCAGGTCAAACGGGAAAGGACCAGCGGAGAACCTGGTCCGGGGGGTGATAGGGCGCGTCCGCCTCCCTCTCCATGCGTCATGGTGTCCTTATCGCTGGACAGACCCCCGTCTCAGCTCGCTTACGTCCGTTTCCTGAAAGAATTCTGCGCTCGCACCGCCGTCGGGCAAGCTCTCGCCGAAGATCACTATGCGGATGGTCAATGAGACGGCACAAGAAAACGCCAGGAAAAGCGACGTTTCTTAGAGTCACGCGATGGATTCGTGTCCGAAAGGACACTTGGGCGACCGGTGCTGTAGGACGACTTTCAAGTCGTCCCACGGTGCCAGACGACTTGAAAGTCGTCCTACGGTGCCAGACGACTTGAAAGTCGTCCTACGGTGCCAGACGACTTGAAAGTCGT
>CAYGZI010000242.1:0-3403 GCA_964354245.1 uncultured Planctomycetaceae bacterium | reverse complement strand
CCCACGGTGCCAGACGACTTGAAAGTCGTCCTACGGTGCGAGGTCAGCTTTTCTCCGTGATGCCCGGGATGGGAAACCGGGCGCAGAGGTCGGCCACCTCGGCATGGATCCGGCCCGCGGTCTCGTCCGGCTCGACCAGGTGCCGGCAGACCTCGTCGATCCACCCGGCGATCAGGTCCATTTCGGGCTCCTTCATGCCCATCGAGGTGATCGCGGGAGTGCCCATGCGGACGCCGCTGGTGACGAAGGGCTTGCGGGGATCGCCGGGGACCATGTTGAAGTTGCAGACGATGCCGGCCTGGGCCAGGGCCTTGGCGACCTGCTTGCCGCTGTAGGGGCTCTCGCGGAAGTCCATGACCAGGAGGTGATTGTCGGTGCCGCCGCTCACCAGGGAGTGGCCGCGGGCCAAGAGCCCCTCGGCCAGGCGCCGGCAGTTGGCGGCCACTTGCCGGGCGTACTGGCGGTACGCTTCGGTCGCCGCCTCCTTGAACGCCACGGCCATGGCCGCGATGGTCGCCATGTGCGGGCCGCCCTGGAGCGTCGGAAAGACGCAGCGGTCGATCCGCTTGGCCAGGTCCATCTCGTCGTGCGAATGATACTTGGCGTGGAAACGGTCCTCGTTCTTGGACAAGATGAAACCCGCCCGCGGGCCGCGGAGCATCTTGTGGCTGGTGCTGCTCACCACGTCGCAGCACGGCACCGGGTCCGGGTGGACGCCGGCGAGAATCAGCCCGTTGATGTGGGCGATGTCGGCCACCAGATAGGCGTCGACCTCGGCGGCGATTTCGACGCACTTGTCGTACTCGAGGATCCGCGGATACGACGTCCCGCCCACCCAGATCATGCGCGGGCGCTCGCGCCGGGCGATGTCGCGGATCTGATCGTAGTCGAGCCTTCCGGTTTGCGGGTCGGGTCCGTAGGGGACCTGGACGTAGTCGATGCCGGAGAAGCTCACCTTCCAGCCGTGGGTGAGATGACCTCCCTGGGGCACGGGCATCCCCATGATCTTGCAGCCCGGTCCGCCGAGGGCCCGGTAGACGGCCTGATTGGCCGGCGATCCGGAGTAGGGCTGGACGTTGGCGTGCTGGGCCCCGAAGAGCGACTTGGCCCGTTGGATCGCCAAGTGCTCGATCTGGTCGACGATCTCGTTGCCTTCGTAGTACCTGGCGCCCGGATAGCCCTCGCAATACTTGTTGGTCAGGATCGAGCCGCTGGCCTCCAAGACGGCCGATTGGGCGAAGTTCTCCGAGGGGATCATCTTCAAGGTGGTCATTTCGGCCCGCACCTGCTGCTGGAGCAGGGCGTGGATTTCGGGGTCCACCTTCTTGAGATGCCGGTAGCGTTCGGGACAGTTGGGCATGAGGTGCGCTTTCTCGGGGGGCACGTCGATACGGCACTACAACATAACTCCCGCCACGCGTCCCGGCAACCGGACCCCACTTCCATGCCGGAGCGTATCAACCGGCCGTCCATCGACTGGTAGGGCGGGACGCCAGTCGTCCGGCTCAATCGACGCCGCTTTCCTCCGATGGTCCTGCCGAGTGGTAGTCGCTGTTGGCCAGATACTCCAGCACGGCCCTGGCGTGCTCCCATACTTGCAGCATGAACTGCTCTTTGATCTGCTGGCGGATCGCGTGTTTCTGCTCCCGGAGCAAGAAGCCCGGGCCCGTCACGGCCTTGAGGACCGCGTCGTCGCCGCGCGCGAGGTTCAGCAGGGCCCAACGCTTGGCGAGCTGATAGACCCGCAAGCCGTGCAGGCGCAACCGTTCGTCCTCGACCCGCATCTGGATCTCGACGAGCCTGAAGTCGCCCTGGTTCGGGAGCTTGTCTTGGTTGCGAAGGGCATTGATGAAGCCGAACTCGCCGCGGATCATCCACCCCTCTCCGTCGTTCTGCCAGACCGCGATCACCCGGGTCCGGTCGCAGATGAGATAGTGGTAGAGGCGGGACAATCGCTCGGGAGGCCGATAGGTCGCCAGCTTTGCCGCTTTCTCGACCCGAACCAGCGAGGCGGGCGGTTCTGGCGCGGCTTCGCGTCCCGAGGGCTTGCCCGGTTGGATCGCCAGCGGCGTACCACATTTGGGGCATTTCCGCGTCTGACCTGCCAGGTCGTCCCTGGCGTTGAGCTTGCTCTGGCAGGCCGGGCACGTGACGCGGATCATAGGTATCTGGGCGGCGGCAATGGAGACGAGTAGCCAGGGAGCCTGGGAGATCGGCGTGCCGCGATCGGGGTTTGCTGGGGGTCTTGTGGGAGGATAACCGCTTGGGCCCACGAGGTCAAGGATGTCAGGCAGACCCGGTGGAGTGGGCAAGCGGTCGGTTTCATCGAGTTCTGGCTACCTCGACAGAGGCACACGGCACCACTTGCATTGGCCCATCCCGCGGGCGATCACGGTTGCATAAAGCTAAACGGCAGCGTAAGATCTGAGGCTTGCGAAGGGACAAAAGCCTGTGCGGGTTCAGGGAGTTCTGCTGGCCTCGCGGGCGATGATCGACCGAAGCGGTTTCATGGAGCCAGGTACTTGGCAAGGAAGGGTCCCTGTGATCTGTGTTTGACGGGAGCTTCAGACGTGGCGCATGCGGAGTGGCTGCCTGGGACTTTTTTCGGACCACCCACGCTCGTGGACTTGGTTCGGCACCGGGCGGAGCACCAGGCCGACGAGATCGCGTTTATCCATCTGGTGGACGGAGAGAACCAGCAGGTCCACCTGACCAACCGGGAGCTGGACCGCCAAGCCCGGGCCATCGGGGCCTGGCTGGAGTCGCTGAAGCTGCCGGGCCAGCGGGCCCTGCTGCTGTATCCTCCGGGGTTGGACTTTATCGCCGCGTTTTTTGGCTGCTTGTATGCCGGGGTGGTGGCCGTCCCGGTCTACCCGCCTCGCCGCAACCGCTCGTTGGCGCGAATCCAAGCGATCGCCGACGATGCCGAGGCCAAGGTCGCCTTGACGACCAGCGTGGTCGTGCGCCGCGTCGAGCCGTTGATTCACCAGACGCCCCACCTGAAGGCGTTGACTTGGCTGGCAACGGACCGCATCCCGGAAGGGTTGGACCAGCGGTGGGAACCGCCCGACATCCAGGGCGAGACGCTGGCGTTTCTGCAATACACCTCCGGCTCGACCGGGGTTCCTAAAGGGGTGGTGCTCAACCACTTCAACTTGCTCCACAACTCGGCCCTCATCGCGCACGCCTTTGAGCACACCCGCTCCGGGCTGGGGGTCTTCTGGCTGCCCAGCTACCACGACATGGGCCTGATCGGCGGCATTCTCCAGCCGCTCTACATCGGGCGGCCCAACGTCCTCATGTCGCCCATGGCGTTCCTGCAGAAGCCGTACCGCTGGCTCTCGGCGATCTCGCGCTTCGGGGGAACCACCAGCGGCGGCCCGAATTTTGCCTACGACCTCTG
>CAYGZI010000241.1:0-8269 GCA_964354245.1 uncultured Planctomycetaceae bacterium | reverse complement strand
TCGCGAGCCTGCTGTACGGGGAGGCGCTGGTGATGGGCGTCGTGGGCACCGGGCTGGGCATCCTGCTCGGTCTGGGCGGGGCCTACCTCTTGAACCGGTCGCTAAGCAGCCTGTTCATGCTCTCGGCGCTGCCGCCGATGCGGGTCACGGCCACGCCGCTGGTGCTGGCGGGCCTGTTCGGACTGGGCGTGTCCCTGATCGGGGTCGCCGTGCCGGCACGCCGCGCCGCCAAGCTCACGCCCCTGGAGGGAATGAGCCGCGTGGTCCACGAGGACATGGAGCACGCTTCGCACAAGTACACCATCGCGGGCTTGGGCATCTCGCTGGTGAGCGGGATCGTGCTGGCAGTGTCGATCGCCGGGTGGCTGCCGACCAGCGTGGCGATCGGAACTTCGGTGTTCGTGCTCGTGGGAGTCGTGCTGCTGGTGCCCGTGGTGCTGGGGCCGCTGGCCTGGGCGGTGACCCGGGTGCTGTTTCCCCGCAGGCCGGCCGTAGCCGCTCTGGCTTACCGGCAGGTGCTGCGCCACCGCACCCGCTCTGCGCTGACGGTCGGGGTCCTGTTCGTCGCCTGCGCGACGGGGATCGGCCTGGGCTCGACCATCCTCGACAACATCCGCGACGTCGAGAAGTGGCACAAGGAGGAGCTGGCCGGCGATTTCTTCATCCGCGGAATGGCCCCGAGCATGTCCACCGGCACGGCGGCCCTGCTGCCCGAAGCGCTCGGAGACGAGATCCGCGCGATCCCCGGCGTGCGCCGGGTCGGCTCGGCGTACCTCTTTCAGGCCGACGCCGAGAAGCCGTCGGCGCAGCCCGAGGAAGAGAAGCAGGGAGTGGTCGTGATCGTCCGGGAGTTCCCGGCCGACGCCGAGCTGCACCTCAATCTCGGCAATCAGGACGCCAAGGAGGTCCGCCGCGGCCTGGAGCAAGGGGGCGTGGTGATCGGCACCGTGCTTGCGCAGCGGACCGGCCTGCGCGTGGGCGACGAGATCGTCCTGGCCCGAGGCGGAGAAAAACCCCGGCTCCGCATCGCCGGGCTCACCAACGAGTATCTGGCCGCTGGCCTGACGATGCACATCCGCCGCCCGGACGCCATCCGTCTGTACGGCATCACGGAGATAGACACGTTCATCGTCATGGTCGGCCGCGAGGACTTGTCCGCCGCCCAGTTGTCCGACGTCCAGGCCCGGCTCCAAGCCCTCTGCGACAAAAGCGGCCTCATGCTCTCCTCCCTCACCGACATCACCCGCATGATCGACAAGATGGCCGGGGGCATCCGCGCCTGCCTCTGGGGGATCCTGGCGCTGGGGTTCATCGTGGCGGCCTTCGGCGTGGTCAACACCCTGACGATGAACATGATGGAGCAGACCCGCGAATTCGGCCTGCTGCGCGCGGTCGCCATGACCCGCCGGCAGGTCCGCCGGACGGTCCTGGCCCAGGCGGCGATCCTGGCGGGCGTCGGTCTGCTGCCCGGGGCGGCCTCCGGCATCTTCGTGGCCTACCTCATCAACCTGGCCACCATGGCCGCGCTGGGGCACCCCGTGGCCTTCGGGTTCCATCCGGTGCTGACGCTGGCGAGTCTGGGGGGCGCGTTTGCGATCGTGCTCCTTGCGGCGCTCATCCCGGCCCAGCGTGCGGCCCGACTGAACTTGCTCGCGGCGCTGCAATACGAGTAGCCGCTTCGTAGCCCCCTAACTGCCCGAGCCTAACTCCCCAGCAGTCCACGGAAAAACGCGTCGTATTGCGCGACGAGCCGCTCCGGGCGCCAGGCTTCGGCGGCTGCCACCGAGCGGCGGCTTTCCTGCTCGTAGAAAGCCGCGTCGTCCCAGAGCCGAATCGCCGTCTCGACCCAAGGCGCCACTTCCTCCGCGCTCGCCACGATTCGGCTCTCGGGCGTGTAGCGTTCGGGGATGTCGAAGAGAAACCCGGCCTCCCGCAACACCTCGGGCAGCGCCCCGCGGCGGCTGGCCAACACGGGAATGCCGTTGAGAAGGGCCTCCGCCGCGACCCGCCCAAAGGACTCCCGCCACAGCGAAGGCATCAGCACCACGCGGCTTGCGCGGTAGAAATCGCGCGGGTCGGGGGTGTTGGCCATCGCGCTCATGTTCTCCAGCCGCGACAGATCGAGCCCGGTGCGCGTGAGCCAATTGACTCCACCGCGGCCTTCGACGATCAAGAGCGGGATATCCGGGCGGCGGCGTCCCAACTCGTGGGCGATCCGGACGAAGACAAATACGCCCTTATTGGGCTGCGGATTGACGAAGGTCACGTACTGCTTTGCGTCGCTCCGCTCGCAGCGCACTCGCGACCAATTGAGCGGCGAGGGGATGGCGGTGCATCGAAGCCCCAGCGTGCGCCGGTAATGCTCCGCACAGAACTGCGACGGGACCAGCACTGCGTTGGTATGCTGGAAGAGCCGGGCGTCGCGGTACTCGAAATTATGCAGGGCGAAGACGACGGCGGCTCCGCGCTCGCGTGCCTGGGCCATGAGGCGGCTTGTCAGCCAATGCCCCCCGTAGGTCAGCAGAATGTCGGGCCGATACTCGTCGAGGACCCGCTCGAATAGGGGAAGGAACGCCGCGCCCTCGTCAGCAGGCAAGGACGTACGGGCAGTGGTAGGCTGGGGCGTCGGCCCCAGCTTCCCCCGAGGCGTGACCATCGTGTGCGGCTGGGGCTGCCGCCCCAGCCTACGGCCTCCTTCGCCAGAGCGCGTGAAAACGCTGACCGGGACGCCGTTCTGGCGAAAATGCAAAAGCGAGAAACCGGCCGTCCCAACACTACTCCCCTCTCCCTTTGGGAGAGGGTCGGGGTGAGGGCTCCCCTCTCCCGTTTGCGGGACAACGCTCGTCCCAACACATCTCCCCTCTCCCTCCCGCGGGAGAGGGGCCGGGGGTGAGGGCGCGCCGCCCCGTCGGAAGGTCTGTTTCTCAAACGCTATCCCCTGGTCGCTGAGCAATTGGGCAAGCGACTCGCGCCGCTCGAAGTCGAGCGTTGGTCCGCAGAAGACGCGGACGTCCCACCCGTGCGAGGCAAGAAGCTCCAACAGGTCCCGCGTGGCAATCGCCGCGCCGCTGGACGGGTCAACGTAGCAGTGGTACGAGCTGAATAGCAGGCGCGGCGCTGGCGCTGGTGCCCCGTCGGCAACCACTGTCTTGCCGTCCTGCGCCATCACGGGGCCCTTGGAACCACGACTGCCAAATCGCTTCCGTGAGAGGAAGGGAATTGCGCGTCTGTCGCCTCTCACTCGCGTCGCGATGACGGATAAGGGGGGATGTCCCAGTTTCCCCTGCCTGAGAGTCAATACGCCCAGTCCTCGTAGCGCGCAACCCGCTGGGGCTCCACCGTGCGAAGGAGCGTCGAGACCGTGGACTTCACCTGGTGCGGTTCGAGCTTCAGCATCTCCCTGTGGCATCCCCAGACGAGTGGATAGGTCCCGATAAGGATCTCTTCCATTCTCTTGACGCGGCCCTGGTCGACATCGGCCAACCTCGGCAGCTTGCAGAAGGCTTCCCAGGCGAACGGGCTCGCCGGCGCGCCCTCGATAAGAGCCGAGTAATACTTCTCTGCGAGCCGTGGGTTGCCCGCTCTGGCCGCGTTATCCCCAGCCACGAACAATAGGACGCACTCCGGCCTGTCGAAGTTGTTCGATTCGCGCAGGTGTTGGCGGAACTCGGCGTCTTTGCGGAAGTCGACGTTCAGCAGGTTCAGCCTTTCGATCACCCCTTGGACTGTCTTCTCGGATTCCTGAAACAGGCCCAGGTCTCGCTCGATAAGCGCAAGCTCCAAGCACACCAGGGCGCGCATGTCACTCGGCTGGGCCTCATATCCGGCGCGCACTTTTTCGAGGTCGTACCGGATCCCGGTATTATGCGGTGGGCCTGCGGAGTCGTAAAGCTCCGCGCCGAGAAACTCGAACGGCACGGGAACTGGTTTCCGATCGGGTCGCAACTCCGGTTGCAGCAGCAAACGTAGCCAGGTGCGATACTCTTCGGCAGCGGTTCTAAGCCTCGCCGGGCGCGGGTCTGGACCTTTGCCGCTTGGCAGGAGCGATTTATAACCCGCATCAAACAACTCCTGCGTCCGGTTTTGCACGATGCGTCCCTTCTCGTTCGAAGCAAACGAGCGCTCCAGCGGGTCGGGAAACTTGAAGAAGTAGAGCACCGTGGAGGCCTTGCGCGTCTTGCTGAATGCCTCCATGGACTCGATGTATGGCTTGGGCCGGGAAACCTGCCGGGGATCCTTGCGCACGTAATAGCAGAGCAAATGGTCGCGCGGAATTCGATCCGCGGAAAGGGCCGTCCCGGCGAAGACCGATAGACCAAGAACCAGGATGGATAACGAACGCCTCATATGGTTTCCTCCTTATGGAAATGGAGGCCACGTAACGTATTCCATGCGCCTGTTGCCATTCACGCCCTCCTGCCAGCGTACCGTATCTCCGTCGGTACTGACCTGAGCTTTTGTCTTCCACACGAACTCACCCGCGCCGCTGGACGGGTCCAGGTAGCAGTGGTACGACGCGAAGAGCAGTCGGGGCACTCGCGCCTCGCCGCCAGCCACTCTGTTGCCATCCTGCGCCATGGCCGGGCCCTCGGAACCAGAAGGAGGCGTGCCTTTCGACGAGAGAACCCGGACATGCACGTCTGCCGCCTATTGGCGGCGTCGCGAGGAGGAGTAGTCCTGGATGCGCCCTTTTTCCGTCTATTGTTCCGCCGCCTCCTTCCTCGCCCGCTCCATCCCGCGTTTGATCTCATCGAGATCGGGCCCCTCCTGAGGCTTTGCACTGCGGACTTCCCGGAGCCGCGATATGATCGTCGCGACCTTGGGATCGTCGAAGTTCGCAACTTCGACGAGTCCCGCGGCGCCCGGCATAAACAGCATGTAGTCGGACGCGACGTAGTATTGCCCGTCGCGAGAGTGTTCAAGGACCACGACGACGTGGGCCTTCGCTGCTGGTGGCCGACGAATGGCGCTCGTCTTGAAGCCGTACCGCAATTCCGTCCCGAGAACAGGGCGCGCAGCGGCGTCGTACATCCCGGTCAGTGTCGCGCGAACGTCGAGTACCAGCGCAACGGGACCTGCCTCGGTCTGTTTCACGGACACGACGTCCGCGTATACAACGCTGTAGTTTACGGGGCTGTCGATGCTCCAAAACCCCCTCTCCTTGCCGGTCCTAGTCCGAATTCCCGCGAAAACTCCCGCGGCCGCGATACCCACCACCAAGGCCGGGACGATCGCGCGCGTGATAAGCCTACCCATGATCCTTGACCTCCGCTGCGTGAAACGAGTTGGTCAAATGAAGCCCTCGTTGAAGATCTCGTCGTTGAAGAACGGGGGTGCCAGTTTCGGCGGCTGGGAACCATCGGTCACTGGCGCCCACCCGGACGGTACCCAAACGCCGACATCCGGGTCGGGCGTCCATACGTAAGGCGCGAATTGATCGACTTCGCCCGAGCCTTTGAACCCCCAGTTCGCCATGGCGCGGGTCGTGTAAACGAGGTCGGCCCCATTCCTGGAATCCGTAGTGCGAGCCGTCACGTACAACTGGAATTCGTACTCCAGGTCGATTCTGTCCACGACGTCGTCGTCCGGAAGCACGTCGGTCCCCATGCGGTACGTCAGCGGAGGCCCGCTCACCGGGGTGTCGTGAGACCAAATCGTCTTGACGTTCAACGGGGGCGTTGGGGCCGGATTGTAGAAAACGCCTGTGATGAAGTCGTAGTACGGAGAGTTTGCCGCAGTGGAGTCCAGGAACAAGTTCCCCTGGATGTCCGAAACACGCTCTGCCCCAACAGTCCGGTACGTGCCGACGTTGCACCTGAGGTCACCGTTTTGGACGAAGCCCACCTGCATGAACCTGACGCCTCTGCCTTCCTGCGGGCCGGCGAGCGTGACCTTTGCTCGCCAGAGGAGGCCGGCCTCCCCGGATTGGACGAGTTTGCATAAGATCCCGTTTTGCACGCCCATCCCGGCGTCGAACGGGGTGCCGGGCGCGAACGCGACGTAGGGCAGGTCCGGTGGCCCGATTGTGACCTGCACCACGTTGACTCCGAGGTCCCAAACGTAGTCCGGACTGGCCTGGTAGACGGCCCTCCCCACGATCGGCCCGCCGTTCCATTTGATCCGCGCCTCATCCGGGTATGGGTCCCCCTCTGAGCTCCAATCGAGCGATCCGCCATCGGTTGGCGCCAGCCACTTGCTGGCGCCCGGCCCCGGCGCACCGCCAGTCGCGGTGTAGAGGTGCTTCGAGTAGTCCGGCACGTTCAACGGCCCGGTCCATTCAAACACGTTTACGAGGAGGCTGTCCGCGGCGTCCATTTGTAGCGTGTCGTTGTACCAGTCGACGTACAGCACGCCAGCCCCGGGCTGGTACCCTTCCACGTACAGTATGATGTCCGGAGCGGTCGCGTTCGTGATAACTGCCATGTCGGTAACCGGCCCATACCGCTCGGGAAACCTCCAAACTCGGATATTCCCGGGGACGTGGAGCCGATACGACCCGCCCGCGGTTATCGGATCGACGGGGTGAATCCAGACCGGAAGCAGGTCATCTTCGCCGGGGATCCATCCCGGGGCGTCTCTGTCGTCGTGGAACTGGCCGTTGTAATAGCCGTAATTGTCGTAATCGTCGGCGTCGTTGTTCAGGGGCACGAACGCGCCGAGATAGTCTTCCTCCTCCTCAGAGAGGTCGCCATTGCCCTGGTTGTGAAGGATCTTCTTCGCCTCCAGGTTCACGTTGATGACGCTCAACTCCAGCGTGGCGCTGGCCACGACTTCGCCGCTGGAGTTGTCGTCCGTCGCGGCGTAGAGGTCCAGGGTGATTGAGCCTTCGCCGACGTTGGTGCCCTCCACGTAGATCGTGTCCGGGATGTCGGAACCGCCCGAGTCGACCGTGTAACTCAAGTCCTCCCGAAGCTGCGCCTTGTTCTCCGTCAGCCAGAGCGAGAGCGGGCCCGAGTAGCTGATCTGGAGCTTCACGTTCTGAAAGTGCGCCCGGTCGGCCGCGTTGTCCGCCCAAGAGCCCGCCCCCGAGCCGTCCACGATGAGCGATACGGGCTTGAGGTCGTCGTCGTTGAACGCCCCGCCGCCGGGCAAGTAGAGCGGCCCGGGCCGGTCCCAGCGGTCCTCGACGCTGTTGCCGTTATCGTCGTCGATGTTCCACGGGATGACGCTATTTCCCGAGACGCCAACGTCTGGCGCCACGGTGTACAAGTACACCGGCGTCTCGTCGGTCTGGTTGAGCCCGTCGGTGGCTTTGTACGTGTACTGGTCCGAGCCGACCTTGTGCGGCGTGTAGGAGAACGAGCCGTCTGAGTTGAGCGACACCAGGCACCCGTGCGATGGGCCGGAAAACGGCTGAATTCCCGGCTCGCCCGGATAGGGGTCAGCGTCCACGACGGTTAACGAATAGCCGTCCGAATGGAAGTCATTGTCCAGGATGCCGTTGGGCGGATACTGGTTGGGCGCGTAGAAGATCCTCCCCAGCACGGGCCCGCCTCCTCCGGAGCCGCCCGAGCCGCCCGCGCCATACCAATCCGGATAGCCGACCGGGGGGGAATAGCCGCCGGAGCCGCCCGACTCGCCTTGCAGAAGAAGCATATCACCGGAGGAGCCGGGATCGGCTGGCGGATCGAGCTGCAGCGGGCGGATCTCGCCGTGGGGGCGCGGCGGCGGAACGTCGTAGGTCGCGTCGGAAAGCGGCTCTTCGTAGGACGGGTTTGAGACTGGCTCATCGTAGGACGACTTTGAAAGTCGTCCTACATCGGGCAGGATGGCATCCTGCCCCACGGCGGCCGTGCCGGCAGAAGCCATGCTGCCCAGTGCGGCGTCGGTCAGGCCGGGATCGGGCGGCGGGCTGGGCGATGGGTCCTGCGCAGGGTCGCCGAAGCGCGACGCGAGCAAGCCAGCCAGGGCATCATCCAGTTGGTGGAACGGCGAATCCGTGTCGCCAAGTTGCGGTAGCGCAACTGACGCACCAACGGAGCCCGGGAGTGGCGTTGGCGGAGATTCACCGGAGGAGGACGAGTTGAAAACTCGTCCTACAGACGACTCCGAAAGGTGGTCCGAGCCTCCGGAGATGAAGTGGTCTACGAATGAAGAGACTTCCGAGGCATTGAAGCCTTCCGAACTCTCAGCCGACAGGTAGGAATCCGACAGGCAAGATGCCTGTCCTACATCCAGCGCCGGGGCCTGGAGACCCTCGGCGATGGCAAGCAGGCCCACGAGCGAGTCGCTCGGGGCGGCGCGCGTCTCCAGGTCCTCAGGCATGTCC
>CAYGZI010000240.1:0-8285 GCA_964354245.1 uncultured Planctomycetaceae bacterium | reverse complement strand
GTCGAGAGGACGTGGGCGTACTGGTCGCGGGAGAGGCCGTAGGCGTCGGCCACCACGGCGTCGATGGCCGCGCGGACCTCCCACCGCTCGTCGTCCCCGGCCAATACCGGCCAGGTCGGCCGGAGCGCGGCCGTCTCGGCCGCCGTATTCGCGTCCCTCTCGACCGCTGTACTTGCCTCCGTCCCGACCGTATCCTGCGGGCGGAGCGCGGCCGTCTCGGCCGCCCCGGCACCGTCTACGGCGGGCGAGACGCCCGCGCTCCGTGCCGTCTCGGCCACATCTTGCGGGCATGGCACATCAGGCGGGCAGGATGCCCGCGCTCCGGGTGGCAGCTTGCCCGGTTCCCGCCACGCCTCGCCCACTTGCTCCCGCCAGAGCGGACCGTAGCCGGAGTGGTTGCAGGTGAGGCACAGGCTGCTGTGAGAGAGAAACCGAGAGGATAAGCTTCCCACCGTTGGGAGGTTCGTGCTCATCAATATGAACAGGTTAATTGTCGAGGCGATTCTTGGTCGGATGGAATAATCGAACGGGAAGCTATTGAGAATAGAGACGAGGCTCAGTGCCAGGTGCGATGGCCGCTCGATGGAAGGTTTCTCGGACGGTGCCTTCTCGCTCGTCACCGACAGCGGAGGCAACAGGGCGGCAACCATCGTTCGCTCGTTCGTGGAAGAGGAAATGTTCCTGTAACACAAACGATAATGCCGCAGCGCCTCCAACCAGAGTGGGCGGTCGTTGAGTTGATCAAGTGGAATCGCATACCTCGCACCACCCGGCAAGGACACATCATATTGGAAGAAGCTCTTGCCCTCATACAATGGCAGGCAGTTCTTGGCCCAGAGCGCCGACAGAACTGGTTGCGTGAAGGAGTCGGCGCTCGGGACAACAGATTGGAGTTCGGCGAATCGCCACGCATCGTGGCTCATGTGCATCTCGGCGGTAAAGAAGACGACGTGTCGCTTCGCAAGGAACTCCGAAGTCGGTGTAGACTGAGAATGAATTACCGCGAGAACCTCGGAACTTCGTCGTGTTCGGACCTCCAGAAGTGCAAGGTAACGACTGGCGTTCTTCACGAAATCCGTCGAGTAACGCAGGCCCTTATCACCATTGCGATCACCGAATAGCCATTGGTCGTCGTGCAGATAGAACGCGCACGAGAACTCGCCGGTCGTCACCCCTGCGGCGGCCACAACGAGGGCAAACTTGAAACTGCTATGGATCTCGAACAGTTTTCGCCGGTTCTCGAACGAGTAGCAGGAACGAAGGGCCATCTTCTCCAGGTACAATCGGCGAACCCCCGTCGCGCCTTCATTGGCGTGAAACGCCGATGGCACGACAACGCCTGTGATGCCCGAGCTGCGGAGTAGTTGTGAGTTGCGCTCCATGAAAACGCGGAACGCATCCAACTGCCGACCGGCGAGGTCTCCGTCGATGAAGACTTTCTGGTACTGGTACAGGCAATCGTTCACCCGTTTCTGCTGCTCGAAGTCCTCCTTGTACCACTCGAAAAGTGGTCCACATTTGGGATCGGCGGTTAGCCGCTTCTCAATCGCGGTCCGCTCTCGCTTGGTAGGCGCGTTGAGAATCTCGAAGTCGAACGCCGCGAAGAACTCCTTCGACTTGAACTGGATCGCATCCCACGGCGGGTTTCCCACTACGGCATCGAACCCATGCCGCTGGTACGGCACGCCCTTGGGATAGAACACTTCGGGGAACGTCAGGTCGAAGCTGAGTGCGGGCACGCAGCGGCCGGAATCGAGGAGGGCGTATAGGGCGTCGCGATGGAGCGCGGGCGTCCCGCCCGCATTCACGGCGGATCGAGTGCTTGCGACGGGCGACGACGCGGCGGGGGTGGAAGATGCGGGCAAGACATCCGAGCGACGGTCTGATGCGGGCAAGATGCCCGCGCTCCCGCCCGCGCTCCCAAACGGCCAGTCTTCCTTGCACTTGCACAGACCGGCCTTGACGGGATTGTCCTCGATGTAAGCGATCTCCGCCAGGTAGTGGTCTTCATCGCGGATGTAGCGGTCGAAGTAGTCCTCCTGCCACAACTGCCCGCTGCGCCCGAGAATCTTGTTGGCCTCCTTCGCCGTATACGATTTCCACGATTGAACGATGTCGGAGAGCGGCTGGCCCGCACGCGCGCGAAAGAGAACGTGGACGTGGTTGGGCATGACGACCCAAGCGTGGAGGTCGTAGCGTTTCTCGTCGAAGAATCGCAACGCGTTTTGGACGAGGGAGGCGATGCGCGGGTCGCGGAGTAGGCATTCGCCGTGCCCGGCGTCGAGGTACTCCTCCGTCCGACGGCGGATTTCCTCGTTTGCCTTGCCGGGCGCAAGGAGCTTGAGTTCTTGCTTCCAGGCGTCCAGCCGGGCGGCAGGGAAGGAATCTGCGAGGCGGAACGTAACGAACTGAATCACTTCCTCGCCGCCGTCAAAGTGCGGTAGATAGCCGCGATAGTGCCAGCCTTTGGCCGGGAGCGCGGGCGTCTCGCCCGCCTCTTCGCGATTCTCTTTTGACGCGATGCGCGGACCAGTAGTCTCAGCGGGCGGGACGCCGGGGCTGACAATCTCAGCGGGCGAGACGCCCGCGCTCCAATCGGCCCCCAGGCCGCGCGCAATCATCGCTTGGAGACGCTCGGACTCGATGCACTCAGGCATCTCGCCGGTTTTGGCGACCGAGGCAAGAAGTTCACCGAAGGCCAGGTCGTCGCACTTCTTGGGGCCGAGCATCACGCCGCCGGACCAGGCAGCGGCAATGACGCGGAAGGGGCGGAGGGCCTGGTCCAACTCCGCCTTCATCCGCTCTTTCTCTTGAACCTCCGCCAGGCTGATCCCGACGGTGGCCTCCAGGTGACGGACGCAACTGAGGGCCTCGGCCAACCGCTTCTGCAGGGCGAGCGTGAGCCCCTGGTGGAAGATGCCCTCGATCGGCTCCTTCGGGCTGCTCGGCCGCATCATGAGCTTTTCCCAGAAGGGGCCGGTGAGCGAATCGCCCACCACCAGCCGGTGGTCAAGGAACGTGAGCGGCATGCCCTCGGCGTGCGATTCCAGCCAGAGGGCGAGCTTGGCAAGTTCCACGGCCAGCGGGTTCTTATCGACACCATACAGGCAATGCACGGCCACCATCCGGCGGCAGAGGGCCTCGGCCCGGCGCTGCGACACGCCCGTCTGCTCGCCCTCGACCGACCGGCTGGGCAGGTAGCGCAGGAGCTCGTCGTCCGGGTCGGGCAGGTCGATCACCCGCTGGCGCCATTCCGTAGCCGTGCGGCCTCGGTAGGTCCCCTCTCCCTTTGGGAGAGGGTTAGGGTGAGGGCCTCTCGATGGTCCGCTCGACTTTGCGCCGCCCTCACCCCCGGCCCCTCTCCCGCCAGCGGGCGAGGGGAGAGCTTTTTCGGCCTGCGTGGCGTATTCATCACACAGCCGGGTGACTTCATACAGATGCTGCCCAAGGAACCGGCAGGCTTCGACCAGGAAATGCCCGCTGCCCATGGCCGGGTCCAAAACCTTGAGCTTGAGGATCTCACCCGGCTGGGGATCGTCCTGCGGCGACCGCTCGGCGACCTGCGGCCCGAGGGTCTCTTGAACCAGGAACCGGACGAATGAATGGGGCGTGTAGTAGGAGCCGGTGGCCTTGCGGCCCAGGCCGACGCGGAGGTAGAACTTGCCGGGCGGGATTTCTTCGATCCACTGGACCGTGGTTTTCTTGCCGCGGGGCGGGGCGTCGTCCTCATCTTCCTCCACTTCGTCCTCTTCGTCGTGGTCGTCTGGCTCATCGCCCGGCACAAGTGCCTGGGCTAAACCATTCTCGCCCCTCGCCTCTCGCCCCTCGTCCCGCGGCCGGTATTTCTCGCCTTGGGCGATGGGCACGACCACTTCCAGCTTCTGGCGACGGAGGCGGCACATCGGCTCGCCAGCGATGCCCGGCTCCAGTTCCAGGAGGGCCTCGTAGACGCGGCCGAGGTCTTCCACGTCGAGTGGCCCGTAATGGACCCGCTCGCGGGTCCCACCCTTCCTCTTGGGCGTGGTCCAGAGGAGTTGATCCAGCAGGTGGGCCACTGCCCGCTCACCCCATCGCAGATTCGACAGCACGGGCGTGGCGTCCGCCCCGAACAGCGCCCCGCCCAGCGGCTTGACGTTCAACTCGGTACACTCGACGCCCTGGTGGAACATGCGGAACAGGCCGCGCAGGCCATGTTCCAGCAGTCCGCCTGTGTCGGCGCCTTCATCGAGCACTTTGCGGGCGTAGCGGGCGAGTGCCATGCTGGGGCTGAAGGTGTTGCGCCACAGGCTGGTGGAGGCGAAACTGAACGACCGGGCCGGGTCGTCGCTCGATTCCAGCTTGAGGATGAACAACAGGCGGTAGACGATGATGAGGCCCTCGTGCCAGAGGGCGCGAGCGCGATCAGCAGGGGAGAAGGGGAGAGGGGGAGAAGAGGAGAGGGCGCTGCCGCGTGCGACTGGCTCGCTTTCTCCCCTGCTCCCTTTTCCCCTTTCTCCGTTGCTCCTCTGCTCTTCCAACCACTCGCGGTTGTCCGGGTGGTCCAGAACCTCCTGGACGAACCGCCCGATCGCCTTGCGGGCCTGGTCGCGTAGGTCCTTGGTCACGCGGGCCTGCTGCAACCGGGCCTTATCGACCAGGTCCGGGATTGCCTTCACCCCATCGGGCGACACCAGGGCCAGGAACAGTCGGAACGAGTCGGGAATATCACGGCTGCGCTTCCAAACCGGATCGAGGGAGAAGATCACCTGGGAGTCAGGTCGGGCGGGATCGGAGATCAAGAGCCTCAGTTCGACGCCGTTGGTCAGCAGCCCGACGCGCTCGCCGCTGGCCAGCAGCACCCGCTGGGCGATCCGCAGGTGGCTGAAGCGGTACGCCTGGCCGCGTTTGGCCGGCGCGTCGAGGTCTTCGTCCAGGTCGGTGGTCCAGACGCGGAGCTTGGCGCCGTCGGCCGTCAGCAGGTAGCCGCCGTCCTCCCGCCCCTCACGTGTCTCGACATCGGGGGCAGACTCGATCTCGCCCGTGTAGCCAAGCCGCTTGCGAAGAGGCTCGATCGCATGGTTGCGGACGCGCAGGGGTCCGCCGCGAACAGCCAGTTGCGCCAGGTGGCGGCGGTAGGCATCCCAGTCTTCTTTGAACTGCTTACCCTCGGTGCCGGTGGTCTTGGGCAGTAGCTTCAGCTTGGTCAGCTCGCTGTCCAGCTCGAACTTGACGAACGGCTCCGGCAGGGCTGGCCCGGTGAACTGGCAGTCAGTCAGATCAAGCGCCACGGTTCACCTCCGGCAAGAGCATCAACACCCCGAGCGGAACGATTTGCGGCTCACCCAAGGCCAGCAGGGCATCGAGTATCTTCTTGCGCTTCTCGTGGATGCGCAACACGCCGTCCGCCTCGCTGCGTTTGGCCGGTGGTTGGCTGCCATCGGAGCCGAAGGCCGCCAACCGCTGCTGTGGGTCGCTAACTGACGACCGCGCAGGCGGCGGGCCATCGCTGGAATGGCCCGAGGCTTGATCGAGAAGCCCACGTTGAACGGGCCCTTCCTTGGTGCCGGTGATCTCCTCGGCCCGCTTGGCAAGCCACTGCTCTTGGGCCTCCCGTTCGGCTCGGAGCGATTTCCCGCGCTCGCCGATGAACGTCTCGGCGATTGGCCAGAAGCAAGCTGCCGCGGACTGTCTGGCGACATCGGCGGCGGTCGCGGCCCAGGATGCGAAATGGTCCTTCCAGAGATCGGTAGTGCGAACGGCCTTCTCAGGATCGGCCAGGTGCAACCAACGGTCGGCGCTATCATAAACCACGGTCTGGCCCGAACATCCGACCCGGACCGCCAGCACCCGCTCCAATTCACGCCCGCCCCGGCTGGAGACGCGGCCGAGGAAGGTGTAGAGCAGCATGGGCTCGGGCACATCGGCCTTGACGGCGCTGGCGCGAGGGTCTTGCCCCTGCGCCGCTGTGCTGCCGAAGGAGAGGTTGCGCACCCGGTCCAACGCCCGGCGAACCAGCGGATGGGCGCGGCCGAGGTAGCCGACCGGATTGTCCTCGTCGTCGCTGCCGATCTCCAGCTTGGTCGTCAGCCGGACGACGCCCTTCTCCGGGTCGTAGCCCGGCAGGTCTTCCAGTCCGAACCGCCACGCGGGCGGCAGGCGAAGTTGGAAGTGGTCATCGTTCGTGCGGCCGACGAGCTGGCCACCGTCCAGTCGTATGGCATCGCAGACGAAGGCGGCCAAGTCCACGGGACCCACACGGTCACCTGCGGCGCGAGCCTCACTGGCCTCGGCCAGCAGCTTTTCTTCGGCGTTCAGGCCCGCTTCGCCAAGCCAGGTGTTGGTGCGGGCTGCCTGCTCGTAGCCTTTGAGGCTGCGGTCGATCTCTTCCAGGAGTTCCTTGGTTGCGTCGTCGGCACCCTCGGCTTCGTCGCCCTCGCGGAAGTCGAAGAGCGTCGGCTCCTCGCGGAAGAGTTTCGTGTCCTCATCCATAATGCCCGCCAACAACCGGGCCTGGGCGGCATCGCTGGAGGTGGTCAGTCCCAGCGTATTGGGCACGAAGGTAAGCCGGGCCCGCTGCCGCTCGTATTTGGCGATCAGCCGCAGGAGGATGCGATCCTCGAAGGTGCCACGCAGGAAGAAGTAACGGACGATCGGCTCGTATTGCTGGCCGTAGCGGTCGATGCGGCCGTTGCGCTGCTCCAGCCGGTTCGGGTTGAAGGGCAGTTCCAGATGAATCAGGTGGTGGCAGCGCTGGTGGAGGTTGAGACCTTCGGCGGCCGAATCGGTGCTCACCAGGACGATGCCCTGCTGGGTACGGAACCGCTCGGTCCTGGCCTGCCGAACCTTGTCGCTGTCGTCGCCACACATCGTCAGCACGATGCCGATGCCGGGGACTGCTTTGAGGGCGTGGACGGCCGCCCGCTGGCTATCGACGTACTCAGTGTAGACCAGGACGTTCGCCTTCGGCTCTTCCTTGCGGATGGCCTCGATCTCGTGGACGAGCTGGTCGAGCTTGGGGTCCTGGGACAGGGCACCGTCGGCCATCTCGATCAATTCCTCCAGGCGCTTCACGATGCTCGACACCTTTTCCGCCTGTCGGGCGCCGGTGCGAATCTCCCGCTCGATTTGGGCCAACTGGTGGGCCAAATCCTCGGCCTCCAGCGAGGTTCGCTCCTCTTCCTCTTCGGTGCTGACCGTGCCAAAACGCTCCTGCTTGCGAAGATATTCCCGTAGGGTCCGGCGGCGCTGGCGGCGGGCTTCCTCCGATTCGACCTTCTCGGCCAGCACACTCTCGAAGCGGTCGGCCACCACGCTGAGCGTGGATTTACACGCTTCGACCGTGGAGACGCTCCGCTTCAGGAGCGCGATGAAGGCTAACACGTCGGCGTAGCTCTTGTTGTGGAACGCCCGGCGAAGCTCGGGGGCCAGCAGCTCCATCAGCCCTTTCTGCATGGCCATGAACTTGGCGTGCCTTTTGGGGTCGGGTTTCACGCCAATTGGCAGAACGACCCTATCCCGAAAGAGACGTTTCTTCGTTACCGGATCGACGACGTGGTTCTTTAGTCGGCGGACCACATAGGGGCGGTAGCGCTCGGCGCGGAGCGTCCCCCGGCCATCGACCAGGGAGGGATCGAGCAGCTCACAAAGCGAGGTGAAGGAGCGGTCGTTGCCGTCGTGGGGCGTGGCCGTGAGGAGCAAGAGGCAATCGCAGCGGCGGGCCAGCACCTCGGCCAACCGCCGCCGCAGCGAGTCCTCGCGGTCCTGCACACCGCCGACGTCCATGCAGTGATGGGCCTCGTCGATCACCACGGCGTCGTAGCTGGCACGGTCCAGTTGCTCTAGCACCCGTTCCTGCTTGAGGAAATCCACGGACACGAGCCCCAGCGGGATGTGGTCGAACGGGTTGGAGCCGAGTTCCGTGCTGCGGCGGATTTCTTCCAGCTTGGCCCGGTCGATGACCTCCAGCCGCAGACCGAACCGCTGGGACATCTCGACTCTCCATTGCTCCAAGAGCGGTCCAGCGGGCGAAACGATCAGGATGCGGTGGGCCAGCCGCCGGGCGATAAGCTCGGTAAGCGTCAGGCCCGCCTCGCAGGTCTTGCCCAAGCCGACCCCATCGGCCAAGAGCAGCCGCACGCGGCTCATGCGAATCGCCCGCAGCACAGGCACGAGCTGGTAGGGCTCGATGCGCAGTCGGCCCGGCTGGACGGCCAGCAGGGCGTCCGGGCCGAGAGCCTGCTCCAACAGGAACGCCTGGTGGTAGACCAGCCAGTTTGGCAGCGGAGACGCGCGGTCCGGCCGGAGTT
>CAYGZI010000239.1:0-8295 GCA_964354245.1 uncultured Planctomycetaceae bacterium | reverse complement strand
CGAGATCCTCTCCGTGGCCTTCGCGTCCACGGGCCAGCACCAGGACGCCGGGGCCAAGGTGGTCCACTGTGCCCCGCACACATCCAGCCGGATCGTCTCCAAGTCGATCTCCAAGAATGGCGGCCGGACGAGCTACCGCGGGCTGGTCAAGATGGAAAAGGGGGCCAAGAAGTCCAAGTCCAGCGTGGTCTGCGACGCCTTGATCCTCGACCCGAAAAGCCGCAGCGACACCTACCCGTACATCGAGATCGAAGAGCAGGACGTAATGGTCGGCCACGAGGCGAGCGTCTCGAAGATCAACGAAGAGCAGCTCTTCTACCTCACCAGCCGCGGCCTGACCGAGGCGGAGGCCAGCACGATGATCGTGGCCGGGTTCATCGAGCCTTTGGTGAGAGAGCTGCCGATGGAATACGCCGTGGAGATGAACCGGCTGATCCAACTCCAGATGGAAGGAACGGTGGGGTAACAAATCCGAAATACGAAGCACGAAATCCGAAACAATCTCAAAATGCGAAGGTGTTAATGACGGAAACCATGAGCGAAACACCGCAACCTGCGACGGTCGGGTTTTGGATTTCGAGTTTCTGTAATTGGGATTTGTTTCGGATTTCGAGCTTCGTATTTCGGATTTGACTTCAATGGCTATCGCCAGTTCACCGATTGTCGCGACCGGCTTCACCCGGGCGGCCTTCGAGGAGTTCCTCGATTCCCGCCGTGAGCCGCCCTGGCTGACCGAGATGCGCCAGGCGGCTTGGGAGGCATTCGAGGCCACGCCGCTGCCCGATATGAGACAGGAGGAATGGCGCCGCACCGACATTCGCCTGCTGCACCTGAACCGTTTCGGCCTCCCGAAAAAAAGGGGTCAGAACTATTTTCCCTCGGGGAAAATAGTTCTGACCCCTTTTTCTGGCCCCGGCGCCCTTCTCGCGGAGAACGTGGAGCTGGCCGGGCAGACCGTGGCCGTCGACAGCTATGCCCTCGAGTCGCGGCTGGATGCGAAGTGGCAGGATCGCGGCGTGCTCTTCGGAAGCCTCGACGAACTGGTTGCGGAACACGGGAAACTATTGCGGCCGCACTTGTGCGCCGGGATCGTCAACCCGCGGGCCGACAAGTTCGCGGCCCTCCATGCGGCGGCGTGGTCGGGCGGAACGCTGCTCTACGTGCCCCGGCGCGTGGTCGTGGATCAGCCGCTGCACGTCCTCTCGGCACTGTCCGCGGCGGAAAAGGGGACATCCACATTTTTTCTAGAGAAAATGTGGATGTCCCCTTTTCCGCCCGTAGATTTCGGCCACTCCCTGGTCGTCTTGGAGGAGGGGGCCGAAGCGACGCTCCTGGCCGAAACGGCCAGCGCCGATCCTAACGCGGCGGGGCTGCACTGCGGGGCAGTGGAAATCGTGGTCGGGCCGCACGCCCGGCTCCGCTACGTCAACTTGCAGAACTGGGGCACGGGCGTTTGGCACTTCGCCCACCAGAAGGCCCTGGTCCACGAAGCGGGGCAATTGCAGTGGACCATCGGCGCGCTCGGGGCTCGCCTGGCGAAAGTCAATCAGCACGTGGCCCTCGTCGGGCGCCGGGCCAGCACGCAGGTCAACGGGGTCATGTTCACCGAGGGGAAACAGCACCTCTCCTATCACACGCTCCAGCACCACCAGGAGCCGGAGTGCTCCAGCGACCTGCGGTACAAGGGGGCCCTGCAGGACAATTCGCACATCGTCTGGCGCGGAATGATCCACGTGGACCGCGACGCCCAGAAGACCGACGGCTATCAACGCAACGACAACCTGATGCTCTCCGACTCCGCCCGGGCCGATTCCATCCCCGGCCTGGAGATCCTCGCCGACGACGTCCGCTGCACCCACGGGGCAACCGCCGGCCGAGTGGACGACGAGCAGGTCTTCTATGCCCGCACCCGCGGGCTGACCCGCAAGGAGGCGGTCCGCATGATCGTGGCGGGCTTCTTCCAGGAGGTCTTCGACCGGATTACCATTGAGAGCGTACGGGAAGCTCTTGGCGACGCGATCCGCCGGCGAGTTCGGGAATACGGGTAGCGTGCGGTCGGGGGCGGCGCCGTGCGTGCGATCCCGTGGAAACCGGTCGTCGTGGGAGGCCCCTGGAATGTGGACATGTCAGAAGTGCAAACAGGTTGTCGAGGACGATTTCGAGGTCTGCTGGAATTGCGGTACGACGATCGACGGCCGCGAGGATTCGGAGTTCAGGAAGGAGGAGGATTCGAGTGTGCCGGGACGCACCGGCGCGGCGGCAATCGCGGAGACGGAAACCGACGACGAAGGCCGTCAACGCGTTGGCCTACCTGTCAGACAGGGGTGCATTGCGGGCGTCGTGCTGTCCGTCGCGGCCCTACTATCGCTCCTCGGCTGTTTAGCCGCCGTGCTCGCCGGTGTCTGGTACTTGGCCAATGACCGGCCCCTGGAGGGGCTGGTCGGGGCGCCTTTGGCCTTCGTGTACCAGGCGGCGATGTTCTTTGTATTCACTAAGGTCCAGAGGATCTGAGGCATGTGCGAGTTCGTACGCGTCTGCAACGTCACCGATCTGCCCGACCCGGGCCAGATGGTCGTGGAAGTGGGAGAGCGTCTGGTGGCGCTCTTCCGCGTGGAGGGGGAGTTCTGGGCCATCGACGATCTCTGCACCCACGACGGCGGACCGCTGGCCGACGGCGAGCTCGATGGCCACACGATCATCTGCCCGCGGCACGGGGCGCAGTTCGACATCCGCACCGGCCGGGTGCTCTCCATGCCGGCCACGCGGGACATCGCGGCGCACGAGGTGAAAGTGGAGGGGGAGGAGGTGTGGATAAGGCTGAGGGATGAGGGATGAGGGCGGAGGGATGAGGGATGAATGACCAATGACCAAGGCCCAATGACCAATGACGGGTGATCGGGCAGCTTCTTTGTCATTGGTGCTTGGTCATTCTCGCTGAACCCCGAACCCTGAACCCCGAACCTTGAACTCTATCATGTCCATCTCCGAAGAATCGGTTTTCGCGGCGTTGCGCCAGGTCAACGACCCGGAGTTGTTCGTCAACATCGTCGACTTGGGGCTGGTCTACGAAGTCCGCGTGACGGAGCGGAAGGGAAAATCGGACGTTCTGGTGAAGATAGGGTTGACCACCCCGGCGTGCCCTGCCGCCCCGGAGTTGATCCGGGAGGTTAAGGACGCCATAAGCGATCTGGGGGACGAAGTCGGGAAGGTCGAGGTGGAGATCGTTCGCAGTCCGCCATGGACCCCGGATCGGATGACCGACGAGGCAAGGGACCAACTGGGAATGTTCTAGCGGCGACTATGGATCTAACCGCAGAGGACGCAGAGGCACGCAGAGGGGAGAGAAGGAAGGGAAGAACGACGATTGTTGGCGATTGGTTCTTCCCTCTCTCTTCCGTCTCCTCTGCGTGCCTCTGCGTCCTCTGCGGTAGATTGTCGACGTTAAGCGACTCGCCAGCCGCGCTCGAGCCAGTCGTCGCTCGAAAACGGGGACGCGGCCGCGAGTTGCTCAAGCCGCTGCCGCGCTTCCGGCGAAAGCTTGGTCCACGAGCCGCTGAAGTTCTCCCGCGTCTGGGCCACTGTGTGAACCCCGCAGATGCACACGTCCACCAGCTCGTTCTGGAGCGCGAAGGCCATCATGTCGCGGGCCAGGCCGGGTTGCGAGAGAATGGACAAAGGCACCTCGCGGCCGGGCGCTGTCCGGCTGCCGAGTGGAGTCGGCTCGGGGCCGGCCGCCGCTTTCGCTCCTGCCGCCGGCGGGTCGCTGGTCAGAAGCTCGCCGCGGCCGAAGGGCTTGATGGTGACGATCCCCATGCCCAGCTTCTCGGCCGAAGGCATAAGGCTTTCGGCGGCCCGGTGCCGGATGTTATAGGGTAAAGACACGACGTCGAACTCGCGGCCGTACTTCTCGAAGGCCGTCAGGAACAGCTCCGGCGTGAAGTGGCAGCCGAAGCCGGTGAATCGGATCTTGTCCTGCTGCTTGACCTTGTCCAGGGCCTCGATCGCATAGGACATGTCCCAGTAGCCGGACTGCTTGGTGTCGTCCTCGGTGTTGGTGACCATGAGGATGTCGATGCGATCGGTCTTTAGGGCCGCAAGCCGCTCCTCGACGAACTTGAATATCTCCTTCTTGTCGTTCTCGATGCCCTTCTGCTTGTGGCACAGCCGGGCACTGATGATCGCCCGGTCGCGGGCCTTGAGCCGCCGGAGCACCTCGCCGGGCACGGTGTGCTCGTCCATCGGCGTACAGCAGTCGAAGAAGTTGACGCCCATTTCCATGCCGACGCCGATCATCCGCTCGGCCTCTTCGAGGCTGGGCTTGCGGAGCCCGCCATTGCCATCGGGCACCCGGGCGTAGGACCAACTGTGGCCGCCGAAGCCCACTTCCGAGACCCGGAGTCCGGTCTTCCCCAGGACGCGGAAGCCGACCTTGCCGGGCGAGCCTTTCGACGCGGGCAAAGCGGCGTCGGTCTTCGAGGGCGCGAGCGCTGCGGCGGCGATGCCCCCGACGAGGGCCGCCCCGCCGATATGCCCCAAGAACTGACGGCGCGTGGAATCGCCGAAACGGTCGTTTCCTCGATCGAGCTCAGCCATCGCTTCTTTCCTCCGTCGTTTGGACGTGGACCAGGCGCGGAGCCGCGACGACCTTCTCTACCGCCTGGAGCAACTGGTCCAGCCGGAAGGGCTTGAACAGGAAGGTTCGCACGCCGGCCTGCCGGGCCTTGACGATCGAGTGGCCCGGATCGTAACCGTACTGCGTCGCCAAGATCAGCGGCGGAGGCTGCACTCCCATGATTTCCTGCAGCCTGACGAGAAACTCGTAGCCGGTGACGTCCGGCAGGCGGATGTCGACGATCACCGCGTCGTAGCCTCCCTGGGGCATCATGGCGCGGACCATGGCCATGGCCTGCGCGCCGGTGGAGGCGGTCTCGACGTTGCAGCCGTAGCGTCCCAAGAGGGCATGGACCGCCCCGCGCGCTGCGCCGTCCTCGTCGGCGAAGAGGACCTGCCGGCCGCGCAGGGTCTCATGCGCCGTCGGGGGCTGTGCGCGGCCGGGTGCGAGTTGCCGGCCGACCATCTGGACGATCTGCTTGATGTCGCGGGCGTTGCGGAGGATCCGCTGGAGGCGATCGGCCGTCTCCGGCTCGTCGGCGAGGCGCTCTTCCAGCAAGTCGACGGCGTCGTGGAGGATCTCGTCCACCGGCAGGGCCACGGCGCTGTGGATCGCCTCGACGCTGGCGGCTGCGGCGCTGGCCTTCTCGGCCACGAGGAGCTCCAGCGTGTTCAGAGCGGCGGCCACGTCCCGCGCGAAGATCTCGAGGAACTGGAGGTCGTTCTCGCTGAATGCCCCGGGCTGCGGGCTTTCCACGTTGAAGGTGCCGATCACCCCTTCGTGCAGGATCAAGGGGACGGTGAGCGAGCTTCGGGCCCCTTTGGCCCCGGGCAGATAGAGGGGATCGCCGGCCGTGTCCTCGCAAAGGTAGCTCTTGCCGGTGGCGGCCACGAAGCCCGTTACGCCGTTGTCTTGGGCGCGGGCGTAAAGCCCGCGCGAGGCCGCCTCCGGCTCCATGCCCACCGACAAGAGCGGCTCCAGGCGGCCCGTCTTCGCGTCCAGGAGGCGGATCTCGACCACGTCGAACTTGAGCAAATCCCTGGTGTAGTGCAGGATGTTGGATTTCAACAGCTCGATGCGGTCCTCGACCGACATTTGCAGGAGCTCGTCGGCGGTGAGATCGGCCAGCTCCGTCCCCGCCTGGTGGATGGCCGCCATCTTCTTCTGCTGCTGGACCTCGGACGTGACGTCGTGGACGGTGACGATGAGCTGCCGGCCTTGCCTGGCCGCGCCGCTCTCACCGGGCGTTTGGACCGGGGCCACGTGGAGGCGGCAATAGCGGTTGTCGCGGGTCCGCAACGTGGTGCCGCTGGAGCTGCCCGAGGCGTGGGCGGTATGGAACGGGCAGAAATCGGGTCCGAGGATCTCCGGGCTCCCCATGGCCGTGTAGAAATTGACTCCCAACACGCCGCGATGTCCGAGGCATTCCTCGAAGCGGGCATTGCACCAGAGAATCGTGTTGTTTTCATCGAGCAGGACCACGCCGTCGGGCATGCCGTGCAGGATCTGCTCGTTTTGCAGGAGCTTGCCGATCTGGACGGCTTCGCCGAGATGATCGAACCCGACGTAAACGCCGTCAAACTCGTCCCGGGCGAGCAGGTGGAGCGCCTGGATGGGGTCTGCAATGACGACAACGTCGCAGGACCCGGGAGAAGTGCCCAGCAGCGGATCGCTGGCTTGGCGGCCCCCGATCACAAGGATTCGCGGTTTCCCGGTCAATGCCTCCAAGCTCCTGAGGAGAGAAACGTATCGCAGCTTCTCGGCCCCGCCCGGCGGGTTGTACCCGTCTACGGGATTATAGGGCCCACGGCGGCCGCGTACAACGTCGCTTGGGCCGCGTCGCCGACCCACCCGCCCTATCCGGCTTTGTACACAGACTTTCCGCAATCCGCGTTGCAGGCGGCCTCGAAGCAAAGCGGCAGAAATCCAATCGCCAGGAGCGGGCCGCCCCCCTGAAAACGGACGTATCCTCGACCGCCACAGGGGTGAGTTGAGCGGCTTTCAGCTATCGGCTTTCGGCTTTTCAGCCATCTGACTGCTGATGGCTGGCTGCTGATAGCTGACGGCTGATAGACGAAGCAAGATCGTTTCCACCGCACCGACAGGGGCCGGTTCCAGCAATCGGCGGGCGGCGGCCCTCCAGTCGGCCCGCAAAGGCCGTCGATCATCAATAGTGGCGAGTCGATCTGGAATCGGAGGTGCAAAGCATGTGGCGGGCGTTTTTCCTGGCCCTGGGGATCTACGTGTTCCTGCTCGGGGCCCAGTGCCTGGCCGTGGAGCGGTTCATCCTCAAATCGCGGCTCCCGGCCCCCAAACCCGACCCTCTGGCCGTCGCCAGCGAGCCGAAACTCGGCCCGCCGCGCCAACTGACCCCGCGGGCCTACGCCCCGTGGATCCTGATGAGCGTGGGCGCGGTGGTTTGCGGGTACTCGTTCACCCTTCCCCGCCGGTGGGCGAAGAAGTGAGCTTTGCCTTCTTCCGTTTTGCGGGCTCCGCCGCCGGCCGAAAGCTCGTGGCCCAGTTCTTGCGCACCAGGGCCTTTAGCTCGGCCACCACGCGGGCCTGCTGAGGGTCGGCGGCCAGATTGTGCTCCTCCTGCGGGTCCGCGTCGTAGTCGTAGAGCTCGGCGCCCCGCTTGCCGTCGTCCCACTCCGTGTAACGCCATCGCTCCGTGCGCACGCTATGCCCCGGGAAGCCGCCGCGCCATACCTGGGTGAAGGCCGGCTTGTCCCAGGGCGCGTGCGGGTCGTCCAGGAGTGGCTTGAGGCTCCGCCCGGCAAGATTCGCCGGCGGCCCGAGCCCGCACAAATCGGCCAGCGTCGGATAAACGTCCAACAGCTCGACGGTCCGCCCGCAGGCCCGGCCTTTGGCTTTCTGGGAGGGGGCGGCGACGATCAAGGGCACCCGGGCCGAGTTCTCGAAGAGGCTCTGCTTCATCCACAGGCCGTGGTCGCCGAGGTGGTAGCCGTTGTCGCTCCAGAACACGACGATCGTGTTGTCGGCCAGGCCCAACCGCTCCAGGGCGGCCAGCAGGCGGCCCACCTGGGCGTCCACGAACTCGACCGACGCCCAGTAGGCGTGCTTGGCCTCGCGGGCTTGCTCCTCCGTGACCCCGCACCACGGCCACGGTTGGGTCGAGGCCAGCGCCGGCCCGGGCGCCTGGGCGCGCCATGCCTCCGAGATCGGGGACATCCGGACGGACGCAATCGGCACCTGGGCAAAATACTTCTTCGGGGCCACGTGTGGGCAGTGCGGCCGGTAGTACCCCATCGCGATGAAGAAGGGCCGGTCCTTGTTGGCCTCCAGCAGCTTGATGGCCTCGGTCGTGCCGATGCCGTCGGTCTGCTCTTCGTCCGCCCCCTCGGCGGCCAGGAAGCTCAACGAGGCGCCCAGCCCGCGCTTGGGCGTGTGGTTGATCACTAGGTGCTCGTCGGTCTTATCGCGGCCCTTGGGGTTGACCACCTTGTCCCACGAGGCCGGGTCGTCCAGCCCGCTGGTGCCGATGTCGCCGGGCACGCCGTAGTGGTAGATCTTGCCCACGCGCGCGGCGTAGTAGCCATTGTTGCGGAACGTCTGCGGCAGCGTCACCACGTCGGGCAGCACAGAGCGGAAATGCTTCCGGAGGTCGAATACCTGCGTAGTGTCCGGGCGCAGCCCAGTCATGAGCGAGGAGCGGCTCGGGC
>CAYGZI010000238.1:0-8344 GCA_964354245.1 uncultured Planctomycetaceae bacterium | reverse complement strand
GGTGCGGTAGACCGTAGACAGGAGACAGGAGACAGGAGACAGAAGACGGAAGACAGGAGACAGAAGACAGAAGATAGAAGATAGACGGTGCTCCAAGCCTTCTTCTGTCTCCTGTCTTCTTTCTCCTGTCTCCTTCCCTCGGAGCAACCCCATGAAAGCCGCTTACATCAACCAGCCGGGGCCCGCGGAAAGCATTGTCTACGGCGAGCTGCCGACTCCGCAGCCTACCGGCACGCAAGCGTTGGTCAAGGTCGCCGCCGTATCGGTCAATCCCGTGGACACGTACGTCCGCTCCGGGGCGGTCGCGTTCAAGCTGCCGCTCCCCTTCGTCGTGGGCTGCGACCTCGCCGGGACGGTCGAGGCCGTGGGGCCGGAGGCGACCCGATTCAAACCGGGCGACCGCGTCTGGGGAAGCAATCAAGGGTTGCTCGGCCGGCAAGGGACGTTCAGCCAGTATGCCGCGGTGGACGAAAGCTGGCTCTATCCGACGCCCGCCGGGGTCTCCGACCGCGATGCGGCGGCAATTGCCTTGGTCGGCATCACGGCCCACCTGGGCCTCTTCCGCCGCGCGAACTTGCGGCGCGGCGAGACGGTTTTCGTCCACGGCGGCAGCGGCGGGGTCGGCTCCTGCGTGGTCCAGATGGCGAAGGCCGCTGGCGCCTCGGCGATCACCACGGCCGGGAGCGACGAAAAGGCCCAGATCTGCCGCCGGCTAGGCGCCGATCGGGTCGTCAACTACAAGACCGAGGACGTCAGTGCGGCGATCCGCCAATTCGCCCCCAGCGGCGTGGACGTCTGGTGGGAGACGCTCCGCGAGCAGGACTTCGACCTCGCCGTGAGCCACCTGGCGATGCGCGGGCGGCTGATCTTGATGGCGGGGCGAGAGGCCCGGCCGCCGTTTCCCGTCGGGCCGTTCTACGTCAAGGATTGCACGGTCCACGGCTTCGCCATGTTCAACGCGCCGGCGGACCAACAGCGCAAGTGCGCCGACGAGATCAACCGCTGGCTGGCCGAAGGCACGCTCCGCCCGCAGATCAGCCGCGTGATGCCTCTTTCCGAGACCGCCGCCGCCCACCGGCTCCAAGAGGAGAGCACCCTGAAGAAAACGGGTGCCCTGGCCGGGAAGATCGTGCTGGAGCCGTAGTCATGCGATTCGACTTCACGATGATTCTTGCCCCGGGGACTGACCTGAGCGAAGACGTGGCCGAGGCACTGTTCGAGGCCGGCTGCGACGATTGCTCGCCGGTCGTAAGCAACGGCTTGCCCTTGCTCTACTTTCACCGCGAGGCAGCCAACTTGCACGAAGCGATCCGATCCGCCGTGGCGGAGGTGGAACGGGCGGGGTGCAAGGTCGCGGAGGTGCGCATCCAGGCAGAGGCGCTGCCGGAATGATCGGCCGTCGATGTTCCTCGAAGGCCGTCAGCGCGGCGGCAACTCGGTAACCAGTTGGTTCAAGTACTCCACTCGTTCCTCGCGAGTAAACTCGCGGAGCTGAGCGGAGTGCAGTAAACGCACGAAGTGTATCTCCTGCATCATCTCATCGCCAGGAAACTCGGCCCGCACTTCGGCCCACAATGCCTGGCGTTCGGCGTCGGTCAATTGGCGAGGATTCCGCATGGCTCACAACTCCGGCGGGCTAACGATTACCAGGGACTCCAGGCGGCGGCGTCTGTCCGGATCGGGAGTATCGCGGATCTCTGCGAGAACCAGTGCGGAGATCACGGGCTCGTAGCTTGGCAATTGACCGTGCCAGAACTCTACCGTGAGCCGCTGGCGGTCGGGCGCCCTGGCGTCGATGTAAGCGCTGGGCACGGTGGTGTCAAGGTAGATTCGCTGCAAGGCGACGGAACCTCCTCTGACGGTAATTCTATCCCATCATGCGTGTTGGCTGCCAGGGTGAAAACGAGACGGAGCCAGCATTGACAGAGGCGTAGGGCCGGCTGTGCCGGCCCTCGTGCGTCACCGGCGCGCCGTTTGTGGCGCATCCGTTGGCCTGCCGGGTTGGGCGGCAACTCGGCTGCGGACCGCGGGCCTTTGAGTAACGCTACGATCAGCGCCGACAAAGAAAACTCCGATCCCAAGCACCTCCAGCGCAGAGACGATGTCGTCGACGAGTTCGCGGTGAACCGAGTCGTCGGGGAAAGCGAGTGCCACTGTGACGTTTTCGGACGAGCGGCGGTGATAGAGCTTCGCTGCACAGTAGAGGGCGACGGACACATGACTTCTTGCCTGACTTGGAGTGAAGGGCTTCCCGGAGCGACGGGTTGGCTTCGAAGTTGTGCCGCCCTTGGCTTCGACCAGCAGCCTAGCTCCAGTGGATCGGCTCACCGCCACAACATCGATGCCCCGTTCAACGGTCGTCAGAGCTTGGTCGACGCGGTAGCCGTTCTCCGCGAGATGCGCAGCCACCGCCTTCACGACATCGTTCTCAGTTAGCACGAGATCCCCCCTCTAACGCCTAAACTGCCACTGATTATCTTAGTTCCGTCTCGTCCTTCGTTTAGACCGCGCCGTCTTTCCCCCGGCGAGGCGCGCCGGCGGCTGAGCCGCTTCGGCATTGCGGAGGGCCCGGTCGATCTTATCCACCGTGACGAGGGTGGGCGTCGTGTGGGCCTTCTCCAGCCGGTTCAGGGTTTCCACGCGGAGACCGGCGCGGCGGGCCAGCTCGCTTTGGCTAATCCCCAGCGCCCGCCGGCGGCGGATGATCTTGCGGGCCAAAGATGCCCGGGCGTAGGCAATTGCCGGGAACCTCCCGCGAGCGTCGGGCTCAGGGAGCGGCGGCCCTTCTGTTTCCTCTTCCGCGGGCAGACGGGACCTCGCCCGCAGTCGCTCGTACTCCGCGGCCGGCAAGATCACGAATGCCGTCCCCGCCAGCGTGACCGTCGTTGTGTCGCTTCTCATGCGTCAGTCCCCGTGTTCGTAGAAGCGATCGCGGTGCCCAATCTTCTCCACCACGACCGACCCGCCTTCGATGGAAATGCTAACAGGCTTTGACTTCCGAGTCAATGGTCTGCGCCGGCCCGCAGCCGCTGGCAGGCCGGCAGAGCCGGCCCTACGGGCGGCGCCATGACCTTTCCCACCGCGTCGGCCACCTTGCGGCAAAGCTCCATGGTCTCGGCGAACTGCGGGAAATCGAGCGACTGATAGCCGTCGCTCATGGCCTTCTCCGGATTCGGGTGGACCTCGACGATCAGCCCGTCGGCGCCGGCCGCAACCGCGGCGGCGGCCATGCGAGGCACGAGGGCCGTGTGGCCCGTGCCGTGGCTGGGATCCACGACCACCGGCAGGTGCGTGCGCTCGTGGAGGAACGGCACGGAGGCCAGCGGCAGCGTGTAGCGCACGTGGGTCTCGAACGTGCGGATGCCGCGCTCGCAAAGCAGCACGTTCTGGTTGCCGGTGTTGAGGATGTATTCGGCCGCCAGGAGGAGCTCGTCGAGCGTGGCGCTGGGTCCACGTTTCAGCAGCACCGGCTTGCCGGCCGCCCCCGCCTCTTCCAGGAGCCGGTAGTTCTGCATATTGCGGGCGCCGATTTGGAGCACGTCGGCATAGCGGGCGACCAAGGGCACGTCCGCGGCGGCAAGAACCTCGGTCACGACGGGGAGCCCGGTCTCTTGGCGGGCCGCGGCCAGGATGCGCAGGCCCTCTTCCTTGAGCCCCTGGAAGCTGTAGGGGCTGGTGCGCGGCTTGAAGGCCCCGCCTCGCAACGCCGTGGCCCCCGCGGCCTTGACCGCCCGGGCCGTCAGGATCATCTGCTCCTCGCCCTCCACCGCGCACGGGCCGGCGATCACGCCCAGGTGGCAGTTGCCGGCGCTGAACGGCCCGACGCGGACCACGGTCCGCTCGGGCTTGACCTCGATGCTGGCGACCTTGTACGGGGCGAGGATCGGCACGACTTCGGCCACGCCCAGACAGCTTTCCAGCGAGTGGCGGTGCTCGTCGCGCTTCTCGCCCACGGCGGCCACCACGGTCCGCTCGGTCCCGTAGATCACGTGGGCCTTCAGTCCGAATTCCTCGACCCGCTGGACGACGTGACCGACCTGCTCTTGCGTTGCACCTTTTTTCATGACGACGATCATCTCCGGCAATCTCCTGGAGCTAGGGGCTGGGGGCTAGGGAACAAAAAAAGCCCTGAGACCTCGCTAGGGGTCTCAGGGCTTTGGGTTTGTTTTCAGGTGCTACTTATGGGCTACAAACCACCTCCGGCCCCGCGACCCCGCGGGCTAAAATAGTACCAAAACCGATAGGTGGCCCAACGACGACTCATATTCTCTCGACCGGTGACGGAACGGTACAACCGCCTCTTGAATCCTATTCTCGCCATTTCCGCGCTGAGAGCAAGAGGGAAAATCGGAGGATTCTTGGGATTGCAGCGTGGAAATGGGGCTTCCGATGGCTCGCCACACCGAAGGAATCACGAAATCACGAAAGGACGAAAGGACGAAGAAGCGGGCCGAACTACGAAAGCCCGAAAGGGCGAAACCGCGAAAGGCCCCCTGCCGCCCGGGGGAGCGCCCCGATGCCCGATCAAGCCCTCCTCCCTTCTTCTTCGTGGTTTCGTCTTTTCGTGTTTTCGTGATTTCTCCCCCTGTGCCCCGCTACGGGCTTACCCTCCGGAGGGCGGCGCAGTCGAGTTGGCCGGCTTCGCGGGAGCCGCTTTCTCGGCGGCCATCTTCCGCAACGCAATCTGTACGGCGGCTTGAACCGGCTGAGACTGGAGGACGATCAGGTGTTTCGAGGGCTGGTCGAAAAGGACGCCCCCCTTTCCGCCGTTGCCGGTCCAGGTTGCCGGGGCCACCTGGCCCTTGACTCGCCCGGCGAGGGCCTCGCCGCTCTGCCCGGCAGCCAGCAGGTCTTCGACCGGATGGAACTCCAGTTCCAAGCGGTCGGCAACGGCCTTGCGAGTGGTGACCTCGAACAGGACCGGCCCCACGATCCGGTAGCCCAGGTCCAACGGCTGCAAGACCTCCACCATGGCCTCGCACAGGGGCCGCCCGTGGACCTGCAAGACTCCTCTGGGGTCCGCAACGCGTCGCAAGGCGCCAAGGGCCGCCCAGTCCACGAGAATCGTTGTCCCGGTCGCCCCCTCCAACTCGGCCAGGAGTTCGTCGATCGGAGTCGGGGCTGAGAAGTTGACCGTCACGGGTTCGCGCAATTTGGCCCAGGCGCCGTCCAGCCGCGTTTGCAGGCCGGTGGCGCCGGAGTCCGAGTCGAGGGTCGGAAGGCCGCGGGCCAGTCGCAGCTTCCGGCAGAACGACTGTACTTGGCGGTGTACGGGGCCGGTCTGCTGCACGACCAGCGAGCCCCCGGCCACCTCGACCGTCCCCTGACCGCCCGCCTGCTGCCAACTCGCGGGAGCCACGAGCGTGCGGACCACCACAGCCAGGTCCGTCCCGGCGGATGCCTGCCCGCGCAACAGGTCGGAGACGTCGTACTTCGCCGCGCGCAGGCGGCTCCGCTCTTCTTGCGGCAAGGTGAGCACGACCCGATCGTCCACGACCACCGGCTCCAACCCGCGCTGGGAGGCGATAGCCGCGAGGATCTCGTCGGTGGTTGCGTTCTTCAACCGCATCGTGACCGGCCCTCGCGGCCCGGCGCCGACTTCGTCCAGCGCGTCCAGGTCGAGCGCGATCCGCAGCGTGCTCATCCGGCCGATCAACCGAACGGCGTCGATCAGAGGCACGGCCGGAAGGGAGACCTCCGGCCAGCGGTCTGCCAGCCGCGCCCGCACGTCCACTTTGACCGGTACGCTGGCCTCGGGACTAGGCGAGGCGGCGACCGACTCCTCCGGCTCGTCGTCCTCCTGCGGCTCGTCCTCGGGCGCCGGGCGAGTGACTTTGGGGCTTGGCGTGGCAGCAGCTTTGGCCGTTTGGCCGGCCGGCGCAGGGGCCTTCGTCTCGTCCGCCTTCAATAGGGCATCGAGCCAGTCTCGATCGGCCGTCCAGCCGCCATCTAGCGCCGTCGCCGCCAGCGACGGGATGGTCTGCCCCAATCGGACCCGGAACCAGACCGTGCCGGCCGTTGCCTCCCAGCGTGCCGAAGCCAGGGCGTCCCGCGACTGGCTCAGGAGCGCCCCGAGCGGATCGGCGTCTTCCGCAGACCCCCGGCCTCCTGAAACCTTCGTGGTCAAAGTCCGGGCCGCGGAATCCAAGGCCGCACGGGCGGCCGGGACAAAGCGGTCGAAGGCGGCACGCACCCGCTCGGAATCGCTTTCTCCTGCGCACCGCAGGGCCAGATCGGTCTGAAACCCGTCGGCCCTTCGCAGCCAAAGCCCCATGGCCTGGGGCGTCTCCCACATCGCGTGCCAGGAGTCCTTGCCCGCCGGCCAGCCGTCCAGCCAAGCCCCGGGGAGCTGCCAGCCGGCCCGCCGGGCCGCCGCCAGATCGAGCACCAGCGAGAACTCGGCGTCGGGGGGCCCTTCTTTGAGCAATCGGTCGACCGCCAGGCTTTCGAGATTGGGCTGAGTTCCGGCAGCCAATTCCTCAAGCAGCTCTCTGCGGCCGGTCAAGATGGTCTTTGAGTCGAGAACCGCCAGCGGCGCCGTCCAGCCGGAGTTGGAGAGCCGCCGGCACGCGACGCCGGCCACCTGGAGACCTGCCACGGGCTCGCCGAGGCCGCGGAGGATGCCCGCGTCCTGGTCCTGCTCAAGCTCAATGAGCACCAGGCTTTGCTCCGGCCATGCCGTCAGGTCGGTGGCCGCCCACGTCAAGCGGCGTATGTTACGGAGCCCCAGTTTGAAACCCTTCAATACCCGGCCGACCGAGGACTCCCATGCCAGGCCAGCCCGCGAGGCAATCTTCTCAGCCGTTGGGTCTCCGGCCATCGCGGACGTGCGGAGGCTGAAAACCAGGCAAGTGCGGGCGGGTAGGAAGCGGCGATCGAGGCGCGGGTGGGGTCTCTCGATCGGGGGTGGATTGGGAAGGTCGTCGCCCGGCGCGAAGGTCGCAACGGCCTCGGGGTCTGTTTCTGCATCGTCGGAACCGCTTGAAGGGCCCAGGATGGCCCAGGTTCCCACGGCCAAACCCAGAATAGCGACCGGCAGGGCCGCCCAGAGCACCCATTTCCACATCAACGCCCCGAGCCAAGCCGGCGGTGGGACCACACGACCGGGGGCGGTTGCCACGCCAGCCGGCTCCTGGGTAGCCCCTCCATGCGGGGGTAGCGGCGGGGGTCGGTGTAACCGAGTCTCGGTGCCAGCCGTATTCAGGGGCGCAGGAAGCCGGGTGGCCTTCAGGACGCTCACGGGCCTTCCCGGAGCCCCAGGAGCCCGGGGTGACGAAACCGTCCATGGCACGGCGGATGTGACGCTCACGTCCTCCGGAACCGGGGTCTTCGCTGGCGGCACCCATCCGTCGGGTGGTTTAACATGGACCATGCTCCCACATTTGGGGCATGTCAATATAGCCCCGATAGCTGCCTCGCTCCGCACCACCAGGCGCCGCTGGCAGGTGAGACAATCGATGGCAAACAAGAAGGGCTCTTCCACAGTCCCGTCCACCTTGGCCCCCGCCGAACGGCCGGCAGTGTCGCGAACCTCCGCTAGAACGACTCTCTCAATTCTAGGGCGCGGCCGTAGGGTACCGCCAGCGCCGGCCCGCGGTTTCTTGGACGTATTGCGGGCGCTTTTCGTGCCCGGTCATCCCCGCGTTCCGCACTCAGGACGATTGGACGGCCTGGACCGGGGGCGGCAGTGGGCTTCCGCCCGCGGGGACGGGAATCCACAATAGAGAGTCCACGGGGCTTTGTCGCGGTGGGAGGGCCGATCGTGGCCAGCGACTTGAACATCCTTCGCATCAACACCCGGCGGGATGACGCGCGCCGGGCGATGGCCGAGTTGCGCCGGCGGCTCAGCCCGGGCGGCGACATGGTCTCCCCGCAGGGCCGGCAGCGGACCGTCGAGGTCTTCGGCGAGCCGCTTGCCCCGGCCCAAGTTGTCGAGCGCATCTGCCGCGACGTGCAGCAAAAGGGCTTGGCCGCCGTGCTGGACTACTCCCGCCGGATCGACAAGGCAGACCTGACCGGCGAGACCCTCCGGGTGCCTCAGGAGGACTTGGCTCAAGCCCATGCCGGGGCGGATCGCGATTTCCTGGAGGCGGTCCGCCGCATTCGCAAGCAGATTCGCACCTTTCAGGAAGCGTTGCTCATGCGCGATGTGCGGCTCGACCGCCCGCACGGGTATCTGGTGGAGCGATACCGGCCGCTGGACCGGGTTGGGATCTGTGTGCCGGGCGGGGCCGCGGCGTATCCGTCCACCGTGCTGATGACCGCCGTGCCTGCCCAGGTCGCCGGCGTGCGCGAGTTGGCCGTCGTCGCGCCGCCCACAAAGTACGGGGCTTATAACGCCGAA